>NZ_JBJURM010000058.1:0-10456 GCF_046097995.1 Rhodococcus sp. 5A-K4 | reverse complement strand
CCCACACCATCCCAACCACCCACCACCAACCCACGCTCGGGCGCACCCAGAATCTCCGTATCACCCACTGGGGCAGTTGGATCCGATACGACGGACCGCAGTAGGCGGACGAAGCGCTCCCCGAATTCGGTGACTGTGGTGCGCTCGAAGATATCGGAGGCGTAGGTGAAGGCGGCGTCGAAACCCACCGGGATTCCGTCCTTGCCACGCTTTTCGGAGAGCGACAATTGCAAGTCGAATTTGGCGACACCGATGTCGACTGAAACAACATCGACACCGAATCCTGGTAGTTCGAGGTGAGGATCTGCGGTGTTCTGAAATTCCAACAGAACCTGGAAGAGCGGTGAATGAGATGGTGAACGCTCCGGAGCAACTGCATCGACGACTCGCTCGAACGGCACCTCGGTTTGCCCGAACGCTGCCAGATCAACTTCGCGAGTTCGTGAAAGGATTTCCTCGAAAGTCGCGGCGGTATCAACGGCGGTTCGCAGGACGACCGTGTTGACGAACATCCCGACCAGATCGTCGAGGACTTGCTCGGCGCGCCCTCCTACCGGAGTGCCGATCGCTATGTCCGGCGAGGCGCTCAGCCGTGCCAACAGAACGGCCAGCACTGCGTGCATCACCATGAACGGTGTCGCGTTGTGATTCCGAGCGAGTTCGAGGAGGTCACTGTGCACGTCTGCGGGCACCGAGAATCGGACCGATTCACCGCGCATGGATCGATCCGCCGGCCTCGGTCGATCCAGCGGAAGGTCGATCACGTCAGGTAGACCGGACAGGGTGGACGTCCAGTAGTCCAACTGCTTCGCCTGGAGCGTGTCCGGATCGGCGTCACTGCCGAGCAGTTCGATCTGCCATTGGCTGTAGTCGGCGTACTGCACAGGCAAAGGCGGCCAGTCCGGTGCCCGACCGGCAGCCCGCGCCGCGTAGGCGCGGGTCAGGTCGCGGGCCAGCGGCTCGAGTGATGCTCCATCCGCCGAAATATGGTGAACCACCAACGCGAGGACGTGAACGTCCCGAGTGATTCGAAAAAGGGAGCCGCGCACGGGCACGTTCGCGCTCACGTCGAACCCCTCGCGAGCGAGATCGGCGACGCGCCTGTCCAAGGCTTCCTCGTCAACGGATACTTCCCACGCCATCTCCGACGTCACACGTTCCGAAGGAACCACGACCTGATGTGGACCGTCGACCGACGCCGGGTAGACGGTGCGAAGCGATTCATGTCGATCGACAACATCTCCCATCGCGAGTTTCAGCGCAGCCACATCCAACGCCCCTGACAGTCGGACCACCATCGGGATGTTGTAGGCCGGGGACGACGTGTCGAACTGATTGACAAACCACAGGCGTTGTTGCGCCAGAGACACCGGAATCTTGTCCTTGTACGAATGTGTCTGCAGGATTGGACGCTTCGAACGCGAGGGATCAACGCCGGAGGACTTCGCGTCACGCACGTGGAGAGCCAGTGATTCGATCGTCGGTGCTTCGAACAAAGTCCGCACCCCGAAATCGATTGCTTCAGCGGCATTGACTCGTGCGATCAGCTTTGTGGCGATCAGTGAGTTCCCACCCAGCTCGAAGAAGTCGTCACCCGCACCCACCGCCTCAGCACCTAGAACGTCGGCAAAAATCTCGGCCAGCAGTAGTTCTTCGGCGCCCTCGGGCGGGCGAAAGTTGTCCGACCGAGCATCGAACCGAGGTGCCGGTAAGGCAGCGCGATCGACCTTTCCCGATGGAGTTACCGGCAACTCGTCGAGAAGAACAAAGGCCGCAGGAACCATGTACGACGGCACACGGCTCGCGGCGTACTGCGTCAGATCGGCCGTCGAGAGCGCACTTCCGCCGGCAGGCACGACGTACGTGGTAATCATCGTTGTACCGGAGGGAGCCGCACGCGCCACGGTAACTGCATTCTCGACCTGCGGACACGACTGCACGACGCTGTCGATTTCCCCGAGCTCGATACGGAATCCGCGAACTTTCACCTGGAAATCGCTGCGGCCGACGTACTCGAGTGCACGGCCACGGCGCCGCCGCACCAAGTCCCCCGTTCGATACATCCGCCGGCCCGGGAGACCGAACGGGTCGGCCACGAATCGTCCTGCGGTCAACGCATACTTCCGGTGATATCCGCGTGCGAGCGCGTCTCCCGAGATGTACAGCTCGCCCACGACACCGTCGGGGACGGGGTGCAATCGCTGATCGAGCACGATCTCCTCGAAACCGCGGAGCGGACCGCCCACTGTGATGTTCTCCGACGACACCATCGGCTCGCCGATGTTCGACATGACGGTGGTCTCGGTCGGCCCGTAGGCATTGCACAGCCGTCGGCCGGGAGCCCACCGCTGCACAAGATCCGGCGGACAGGCCTCACCACCGACCACCACGTCGCCGAAGTCCGAAAGGCCCTCGGGCGAAACTGTTCCGAGCGCCGCAGTAGTGACAAAACCATGCGTGACACGCTGGGATTCGAGGAAGCGAGACAGCTCGTCACCGCCGTAGATCGTGCTCGGTACAATCACCATGGTCGCTCCGGCCCCGAAAGCCAGCAGGTATTCGAAAATCGAGGCGTCGAAACTCGGGGTCGAGAAGTGCAATGTTCGCGCATCCTGGGTCGCACCGAACCGCGAACGCTGTTCGGCAGCAAGCGCTTCCAGTCCACGATGCGATACCGTCACCCCCTTGGGGAGTCCGGTGGAACCCGAAGTGTAGATCACGTATGCGGGATTGTCGGGCCGGATCGGGTGCACCCGATGGACGTCGGAGATGGAGCGCACGGACAGCCGTGCAAGTCGGCCACGGAACTCAGCGTCGTCGATTGCTATCCAGGAAATCGAATCCGGCAAACGATGAAGTTCGGAAACGACCGTGAGCCCCAGTACGGCGCCGGAATCGTTCAGCATGAAGCGAACACGTTCACCCGGATAGGTCGGATCCACCGGCACGAATGCCGCGCCGGCTTTGGTCACCGCCAACATCGCGACAACCGATTCGATCGAACGCGTCAAACCCAGCGCCACACTGTTTTCCGGACCGATGCCGCGGTCGATCAAGACTCGGGCCAACTTCGACGAACGATCGTCGAGTTCTCGATACGTCAACTCGCCATCGAGATACGACAGGGCCACGCCGTCGGAGTGTGTGCGCGCCGCACCGTCGAACAGTTCGGCCAGGGTGCGGTGCGAAGCGCGAGGGTCACTGCGGACAGGCTGCATCGCGGATCGCTCGTCGTCGGACAAGATGTCGATGTCGCCGACCATCATTGCCGGATCTGTGGTGACGGATTCCAGGACGCGCGCGAACCGCAAACCGAGGCCACGTGCCGTCTCGGCGTCGAACAGGTCGGTGGCAAACGCGAGCGTCACCGTGATTCCGGACGGCGTACCCACCTCGTCGAACAGTTCGACTGCAGACACTCCGAGATCGAAGCGGCCGAGGTCGGGAGGGTGCTCGTCAGCGCTGGCGACGGACTCGAACGTCACCTGTATCACCGGCGCATACGCAGGTACATCCTCCACCTCGAGCGACTGCGCCACCTGCTCGAGCCGTATCCCACTGTGCGGCAGCGCATTACTTCGGACCTCGACGACACTGCCCACGAGCGCCGTGAACGGCGTCTCCAGATCGATGCGACTCCGGATGGCAACGATGTTCGTGTCGGATCCCGTCGGCGTACCGATTACCACGTCCGAAGCCCCGGACAATCGGCTCACCACTAGCGCGAAGCCCGTATGTAGGACCGCGCGTGTGTCCGTCCCGAGATCACTTGCCATTTCTGTAATCCGCGCGTGGGTGTCTGCGGCGATCACGACCTCAACCTGTGCACTGTCCAGCGATTGCGTTGCAGGCCTTGGTCGATCGAAGGGAAGTTGCAAAAGTTCGGGCGCCCCGGTGAGCTCATGTCTCCAATACTCGAGGTGCCGCACTTCGCGTTGTCGTCGCTCGCCCTCCCGGGCCGTCGGGCCGTGAATGTCTGCGAGCTCGGCACCGGAATCAGACGCGATCAACTCTTCCAGCAAGCCGACAAAATTCCGGTGGTGCTCGCGTAAACCCGCCTCCTCGTATCGGATCGGGTTTGCCCGGAAGTCGACACGCAGCCTGTCGCCGCTCGGATACACGTTGACCAGAAGGTCTTCCACCGGCCCGGAGGTGACGATGTGATACTCCCCAACCACCTCGCCCAACTGCACCTCCTGGCGAAACAGCATGACGTTGACCATGGGCCCGGCATATGAGTCTTCGCCTTCCAGACCGCTCGTCACGCCTGCGTCCCGACGGATGTCGTCGAGGCTGCAGCGCTGGTGCCGCAATGCACCCATGAGCTCATGCTGGACCTGGGCGAAGAGTTCACCGACGGTGTCGACGGCGGCGACACTGATGAGCAGCGGCGCGACGTTCACCATCATGCCGCCCGAGTCCCGCAACACCGCCGTAGTCCGTCCGGACATCGGAACATGAATCTGGACAGTCTCTTTCGCCGTCATTCGCGAGAGGTACAACGCGAGCGCAGCGACGACCGTTGCAGCGTGGTTCTCGGATTCGTGGAGAAGGGCACAGCTCCGGTCCGACATCAGTGTGCTTTCGAGTCGGCTCTCGATGTGTGCGGGCCCAGAAGCCTCCGCCAAGCTGGATCCGGCACCGACTGTATTGCGCCCTGCCCAGTACTCACGATCGGCAGCGAATCGATCCGACTGTCTGTACCGCTCGTCGATGTCGTACAGCGTGCGCAGTGTCGCGGCACGACTCGGCTGCAGATCTTTTCTCGCCGCCGAGGCCGAGTACCGATGCGCAATGCGGTTCATCATGGTCATGGCACCGAAACCGTCGAGCGCGACATGATGGATACGGCTGTACCACAGATAGTGCGCGTCACCCACGCGCAGCACAGCGGTCGCGACGATTCCGTCGACTGCCAGGTCGAGCTGCGTCCGGCAATCTCGACGCATCCACTCGAGCGCAGCCTCGAAGGGATCCTCGGTCCAGCGGAAGTCGACCAAACCGACCGAGATTTCGGCCTTCTCGTCCACGTACTGCATCGGCTGACCATCAACCTCGATGACTTTGAGCATGGGAGATTGAAACTCGTAAGCACCTGCCCGCGTTTCGCGATCCAGTAATTCGACGTCGAGTTCGCCGCGCAACTCCACGTAGTGCGCTATCAGAATCGGGACTTCGGGATCGAATTGCTGAGCGAACCAGGTTGCCCGTTGGGCGGCCGAGAGCGGAAAGAGGGTCTCATCAAAAGGGTCGGTCCGTCTTACCTCGAAGGGTTTCACAGCGCCCCGCCCCGCATGATCTCCGCGGCCGCCGAGTGCGTAGCCGCGTCCGAATCAACAGCGCGAAAGCAAGAGGCTGATCGCGCCTCTCAAGCAGTCGTACCCAGAATCGGCAAGCACATGCACGGACCACCAGGCGATGTCACGTACGTATCGCCCATGTTTCACGTGCCCGATATGCACTAAAAGTGTGAATGTGTCCCGTCACCTCGGTAATGTCCCACTCCGAGACGACACATCCCCCGAGGGGAGCAGGCGCATGGACATCACCACCATTACCGACGTGATACGCCGACCACCGGATCGCCCAGGGGACGTGTGGCGTCCCGGCGACGCCTGGCTCGCGGGAGGAACGTGGCTGTTCTCAGCGGAACAACCCGACACACGTCGACTCGTCGACCTCACCGCGCTCGGGTGGACACCACTGGAGGTCGGCGCGACTCATTTCAGTGTCGGAGCTACGTGCACCGTTGCCGAACTGTATGCGTTTGTCCCGCCGGACAATTGGGGTGCGAGTCCACTTATTCGCGTCAGCTGCGAGTACTTCCTCTCGTCTTTCAAGGTGTGGAATTCGGCCACCGTAGGCGGGAACATCTGTATGTCGCTTCCCGCCGGACCGATGATCACCCTGGCAGTTGCACTCGAGGCTACTTTCACGCTGTGGGCCACCGCCGGAACAGTGAGGACCGTCGACGCGTGCGACTTCGTGACCGGTGACCACCAGAATGTCCTGGAGCCGGGCGAAGTTCTTCGGAGCATCGAGTTCCCGGTGCACGCGCTCACCAAACGCCACGCCCACCGCCGCTTCAGTCTCACGCACCTCGGCCGTTCGACGATCTTCATGATCGCGACGCAGACTCCGGGAGCCGACGACTTTCACGTCACCATCACCGCCGGCACTACGCATCCGATACGGCTGACGTTCGACACGATGCCGGACGAGCACTCTCTGCGACGAGCTGTCGACTCCATTTCGGCCGACAGTTGGTTCGACGATCCCAACGGAACCCCCGACCACCGCCTGCACCTCGCCCGTCACTACGCCGACGAGCTCCGAATCGAACTCACGGGGAGCCAGTCATGAGCTACACGGTGAACGACCGGAAGTTCGACGAGGAACCGTTCCCGGGACAGTGTCTCCGGACGTTTCTTCGACACCTCGGACACCACGGGGTGAAGAAGGGTTGCGACGGCGGGGACTGCGGGGCGTGCACAGTGTGGCTCGACGGAGCGCCGATACACAGCTGCATCACGCCCGCCTTTCGCGCCGACGGTCGCGCGGTGACCACGATCGAGGGACTCGGTACGCCCGAAGATCTCCATCCGATTCAGCAACAGTTCCGGGATGCACCCGGCTTTCAGTGTGGGTTCTGCACCGCCGGAATGATCATGACCTCCGCGGCGCTCACCGACGCGCAGAAAGAAGACTTGCCGCGAGCGCTCAAGGGAAACCTGTGCCGCTGCACCGGTTACCGATCCATCGAAGACGCGGTCAACGGTGTCGGCGCTGTCGAAGTTGCCCTCCCCGGACAGGCGGTCGGGACCAGCGTCGGGGCGCCGGCGGCCACCGACGTCGTGACCGGCCGAGCCGAATACACTATGGACACCGCGATCGACGGCATGCTGCACCTGAAAGTGCTGCACTCGCCCCACGCGCATGCACGCATCACCTCCATCGACACCACCGAGGCGCTCGCCGTCCCCGGTGTCCATCGCGTGTACACCTGGAAAGACGTGCCGCGCAAGCTCTTTACAACGGCAATTCATACCGACCACCTTGTTGATCCGGACGACACGTACATCCTCGACAACGTCGTGCGGTTCGTGGGTCAGCGGGTGGTGGCCGTCCTCGCCGACTCCGTCGTCGCTGCGGAAGAAGGCCGTCGGAAGGTGAAGGTCGATTACGAGATCCTGCCTTCCGTGTTCGATCCGGAAGAGGCCATGGCCGACGGCGCTCCAGCCCTGCACGGATCCGACGATCCCTTTGTTCGAGATCCCGAGCACAACATCCTGCTCGAACTTCACGGTCACGTGGGCGACGTCGAGGCCGGGTTCGCCGAGGCCGACGTCATCCACGAAGGCACCTACTTCTCGCCGCGAGTGCAGCACGCACATCTCGAGACGCACGGTTCGATTTCATGGATGGAAGACGGACGCCTTCACGTTCGCACGAGTTCGCAGTCCCCCTCCATCGCCAAGGTCAAACTCGCCCATCTCTTCGACCTCCGCCCGGATCAGCTGCGCGTGTTCTGCAAACGCGTGGGCGGCGGGTTCGGAGGAAAACAGGAAGTGATCAGCGAAGATCTGGTGGCGCTCGCCACCCTGGACACCGGTCGTCCCGTCTGCCTCGAATTCACCCGAGAAGAAGAGTTCACCACCGCGTCACCGCGTCATCCGATGAAACTCACAATCAAGCTCGGAGCAAAGTCGGACGGGACACTCACCGCGTTCCACTATCGCAACGTCTCGAACACCGGTGCATACGGAAACCACGGCGGAGAGACACTCTTTGCCGGCGGCGCGGCAGTCTCGCTCTATCGCTGTGCGAACAAGAAGTTCGATGCGTATTCCGTGTACACCAATAACGTCCCGAGCGGCGCTTTGCGTGGGTACGGGATGACTCAACCGGCCTTTGCCGTGGAATCGGCCATGACCGAATTGGCCATCGCGCTGAACATGGATCCGCTCGAACTGCGTCGACGCAATATCGTCCGACCTGGCGATTCGCTCGTCGCACTCGAAGACGGCCCGGACGACGTGATCTTCACCGAAGACGGACTGGGGCAATGCATCGATCTGATCGACGCCGCGTTGAAGCGCCAACCGGTTCCCTCGCTCGGAGACGATTGGCTGATCGGCACCGGTACTGCCAGTTCACTACATGAGACCGCGCCACCCACCGAGCACATTTCCGAGGCTTGGCTCACCCTCGGCGAAGACTGTGTATACGAACTTGCTATCGGCACAGTCGAATTCGGTGAGGGAACTTCTACGGCCCACGTGCAGATCGCCGCGAATCAGCTGGGCACAACACCGTCACGTGTACGAATCATTCAGTCGGACACCGACCGAACCGGTTTCGACACAGGCGCTTTCGCCAGCGCCGGCCTGTTTGTCGCTGGGAACGCGGTACTTCGCGCGTCGAATGCGCTCCGCGATCGACTACTGGCCTTCGCCGCACATCACACCGGCGTCTCGATTGACCTGTGCTCGATGGACGACGACAAGATCATCTGCGGTAGTACTCGATTAACACTGCAAGAGTTACTCGAGGCTGCACGCCCGCGCGGGATCCGATTCACCGAAGCACGGAAAGCGTACGGGTCGCCGCGCAGCGTGGTGTCCAACACTCATGGCTTCCGGATCGCCGTCCATCGCATCACCGGCGAGATCCGCATCCTCTACAGTGTCCAAGCCACCGACGCTGGGGTGATCATCAATCCGGCGCAGGTGCGGGGACAGATCGAAGGTGGCGTCGCCCAGGGCATCGGCTTCGCACTCACCGAGAACTTCCACGTAGACGCGAACGGCGCGATGATGAACCCGAATCTACGTAACTACCGGATCCCGACCTATGCAGATGTCCCACGCACCGAGGTGATCCTCGTCGAGTCATCAGACTCCGTCGGCCCACTCCGCTCCAAGGGCATGGCGGAGTGCTGCATCAATCCGGTTGCCCCTGCTTTGGCGAACGCACTGCAGGATGCCACCGGGTCACGATTCCGGTCACTACCGCTCACCCCGGAACGCATCTACTCAGGCCTGAACCGATGACCGCGAACACGTCGGCGGACAGCGCCGCGACGGTCATCATCGGCCAACGAGTGCGTGCCGGACTGGAGAAAGAATTCGAGGTCTGGCAGAAAGACCTCAACCGGGCAGCCGCAGATTATGCAGGCTTCCTCGGGGCAGAAATCGCGGCTCCGACGCCCACCCAACCTGATTGGGTGATCGTGTACCGATTCGACTCCATCGCTCATGTTCAGGCGTGGATCAACAGCGCGACGAGGCAGGACTACCTCGACAGCGGGCGTCAGTTCTTCGACGGCCCGGCCACGCAGCAGGTAGTGAGCGGCGGGATCAGGCCTCCGGACCCACTGCTGACTGTCGTAGTGACGCACCGAGTAGGTGACGACAGTATCGACGAGTTCCTTGCCTGGCAGGATCGCCTTCGGGAGGTGGAGAGTGCTTTCGACGGATTCCGCGGCACCGAACTGTTTCGCCCAGTCGACGGTGTGCAGGATGAGTGGACCCTGCTGTATCGCTTCGACAATGCTGCCCATCTCGACACGTGGCTGACTTCCCCTGAGCGACAACAACTTCTCGCCGAGGGTCGCAAGTTCCACGACTTCGAACTGCGAACCGTGGACAATTCGTTCGGTAGTTGGTTTGCCTTCGACGAGAACGGAAACGAGGCCCCTCCACCTTCTGAGACAAAAACCTCGATCGCGGTCTGGGTCGGTCTCTACCCGACTGTCGTCTTGCTTACTTTGGCGCTGTCACCGCTGAAGCTGCCACTCTGGCTCGGATTGTTGATCGGCAACCTGTTGTCGAGCTTCATCATGAGTTTCTTCACGATGCCGTACTACGTGAATCGGCTCCTGCACCGTTGGCTGCGTCCACCTCCAGGGATTCCTGTCGCAAAAACCAACGCGCAAGGGGTGGCGATCGTCGCTGCGGTGACCTTGTTCTGGGTGGTCGTCTTCTATCTGGTGACTACTCAGTTCTGGTCGCTGCCCTGAACTCTCCAGAACGCGAAATGCCAGCGCATGTACCGGGGCATGATTCCTCCCCGGTGCATACGCTGGCATTTCCAGTTATGGCCGTTCAGGCGGCCGTCGGTGGGCTGTTCCCGCCGATCGGCTGCTGGTGCGGATCAACCGACATCGGTGGGTAGAACACCGACTTCCGATCCGGACCGATCTCCACCCGCCACTCCGTGTGGTGCATCGTCCGGTGGTGATGACCGCACAACAAGATCAGATTGTCGAGATCTGTTGGGCCACCATCGTTCCAGTGAACAATATGGTGAGCATCGCACCACCCCGACGGAGTCCCACACCCCGGAAACGCACACCCACCATCCCGAACCGCAAGAGCCCGCCGCTGCGGAACGGTCGCCGTTCTCGCTTCCTTACCGCAGTCGAGCGGAACACCATTCTCATCCAGGAGGATCC
>NZ_JBJURM010000057.1:0-11411 GCF_046097995.1 Rhodococcus sp. 5A-K4 | reverse complement strand
CTCGGAATCGCAGATCAACTGAACGTCACTGTCTCACTTGACTTGACACATAGCGTTCCCGCCGGACAATGGGAGGCTGCGCGAGCCCTGTCTCTTCCGACGACGAGAACGTGGCGAGCTGTGGTTCTTCCGCAGGCTGTACGCGCCACCCTACCGGCGCTGGGAAACTACGCGATTTCCATGTTCAAGGACACACCGTTCCTCTTCGCAATCACGGTGGTCGAATTGGTCACCGCTGCACAGCAATACGGAGCTCGCACCTTTCAATATCTGGAGCCGATCACGATGGCAGGAGTGATCTTCCTCCTAGCCAGCTACCCCACGTCCGTGCTCATCCGACAAGTGGAGAAACGTCTTGCCTACTGACGAGAACACCCGCTCGGCGATTTCGTTCGAGCACGTGGTCAAACGATTCGGCACGCACACCGTGCTCGATCACCTCGATATCGCGATCGAGCGCGGGGAACGTGTCGCATTGATCGGGCCGAGTGGATCGGGGAAGACCACCATACTGCGGATCCTGATGACACTCGAGAAGATCGATTCCGGACTCGTACGTGTCAACGGACAACCGTTCTCCCACGAAATCAAAAACGGGCAGTTGGTCCCCGCCCGTGAACGACACCTACGCGCCGCTCGGTCCAAGATCGGGATGGTGTTCCAACAGTTCAACTTGTTTCCGAACATGACTGTCCTGGAAAATATCACCGAAGCACAAATACACGTTCTGCGCCGAAACAAGGCCGAAGCAGATGCCCGCGCCCGTGAACTACTCGCCCTCGTCGGGCTCGCCGACAAAGAAATCGCGCACCCGAACACACTGTCGGGAGGTCAACAACAGCGCGTGGCCATAGCCCGAGCATTGGCCATGGACCCCGAAATCCTCTTGCTTGACGAAGTCACCTCGGCTCTCGACCCGGAATTGGTCGCCGACGTCCTCGACGTACTACGAACAATCGCTGCCACCACGGACATCACCATGCTCATCGTCACCCACGAAATGGGGTTCGCGCGCGATGTCGCCGATCGAGTACTGGTCTTCGACGCCGGAAAGATCGTCGAGGAAGGCCCGCCGGAACAGATTTTCGACTCCCCCACCCAGGACAGGACGCGCACCTTCCTCAAAGCGGTTCTCAAGCATTGATCACGACGTATGCCGCAACCGCAATCTACGGCTCCGGCCGTGGGCGAGTCATCTCGATATCGTCCAGACCGCAAGAACCACCAACGCCACCACGACCAGGAAAATCGCCGTTGTTGTTTCGGCGGGATGCGCGTTGACCCACTCACTCATCGCACGATTCGACATTGACGACGTACTGATCATGTGTGCGATTCCCTTCCATCGAGTTGAATCAGCCAGGGGCAGAAAGGAAACTACTCCGCGACATGCCGTTGATCTCTTCCCCTCACCGGATCGCAGGCTTCCGCACCCATAGAGAATCTCACGCCATTGACCACCCCTAAGAGTGACACACCCGGACGGGGAGCACACCACGAGTGAGTTCTCGAAGTGACGCATTCTGCAATGGGCTGCCCTGCAAGGTCGTACGCTGCGGGCCCCGAGGCGATCTCGAGGAGGAAACGCCCATGTCTCTCGCTCTCGCCACACCAGCGCAACGAGCACGTGCAGACCACGTAGAGACCCGGACGATCGCAGGTTTCCTCGTGATCACCGGCGTCGTCATGGCCGGTCTGGCTGTTGTACTCGCGCTCGACGTCGGCGAACCCGATCATGACACGACCGGCGCGCAGCCATGGCTGAGCTGGCCGGCAACGATCATCGTGGGAGGCCTCGCCACGGTATTGCTGGGTGCAAGCTTGCGGTATCTTCTTGTTCGCTTACGCCCAGTCCCGACATTGGTGAACACACCGTTGCATGCGGTGGTGACACGTCCGCCCGCGGCCAGACAAGGAGCCGGAGTCGAGGTGTTTCACATCGACGTCGCCCTGGACAACGACAGCGGCCGCTCAGTCGCATCGATTGCGGATGCCGTAGCGCCGAGCTCGATCGGCCAGTTTTCGGTCGGCTCTCACTGGCAGGTCTACCCCCTCGCAGACGACGCCCGCTGGGTTGCACTGAGTGAGAGCCACCACGAGATCATCCGCTACGGATATCTGATCCACACGGGCACAAGCAAGAGCCGATCTCACCTGTTGGTCGAGCGCCCCGGCCCGGGTTCGGACCTCGCGCACCGTGATGCGACCGATGTGAGGTGACATCGCCGGGCAGTATCGACTACCTGCGGGCGGCGAGAAACTCCGGTCTCGGTGCAGCACCGCAGTAGGGCGACTCGAGCACGTTGTCGACGCTGTTGAAGACCACGAAGATGTTCGCACGAGGGACGGGCGAAATATTTCCCGCGGACGCGTGGAGCAGATTGCTGTCGAACAGTGTCATCGAACCGGCAGCGCCGGTGACGACCTCGATGCCGCGCTGATCGTACTGCTCGGAGATCATCTGCTCATCCGGGACGCCGACCCGAGGGATCTCGTCGACCAAGGATTCTTCGAAATACCGTGGCGGGGTGGCGCCGGCACACTGCAAGAAGGTGCGGTGCGAGCCGGGCATGACCATCAAGGGCCCGTTGAAATGGTGGTTGTCGGTCAAGGCGATCGAGGCGCTGACCGCACGTGGCCTCGGCATCCCGTCCTCGGCATGCCAGGTTTCGAAATCGGCGTGCCAGTAAAAAGCGCCACCTCGAAAACCCGGCTTGTAGTTCAGGCGACTCTGGTGAACGTACACCTGCGATCCCAGTATCTCCGCCGCCATAGCAGCGGCCCCGGACTCCTCGATCGCGTCGGAGACCACCAAACTCAGATTCGCGATGTCGAAGATGGACCGCACTGCTGACGAACCCTTTTCGCGAACGATCCGCTCGTCACCGCGCAACTCCGGTTCTTCACCGAGTCGCGCGACCTCGCTCAGACATCCCCGCACCTGGCGGTCGTCGAGCACTCGGTCGAGATGTGTGAACCCGTTGGCCTCGAAGTCTGCGTACCGTGTACGCATCGTCGGATCCCACAGAACAGGGTCGGGGCGTTGATACGCAATCGGCGACGCCATCACCCGCGTGTGGTACCGGTCAGTGGTGACAGCCATCAGTACGAACTCCCCTTCTCGCGTTGCTCGAATCCCGTCTCCGGCATCGGCGGACACCGACACTGTAGGTGATACCCACGGCGCAAACACCGACCGGATTATCGATTCGCATAATGCCTCATCGTTTATAACACTTCTCCTCATCAGTACTCAAAACGCTTGGACACCAACGAGTTTCTCTGCCATTGCAGAGCGACCGTCGTGTCAGCCCCAGTCTCGACTGCGCTCGCGGCGCGCCTAGGCGGTCCGCTCGACGCGGATCGTCTAGGGTTCATGGAGGTGAACCGGGAAGTCTGGTCGGCACGTAGGTCAGTGCTACCCGAACACCCCAGGAGAACGCGATGTCTCACCCCATTCGAAGCCCACCCTGCACCCGGCCAGCGTCAGCTAAACATTAGTGACGTCGACGATCCTGCTCAGGTCGGGCCACCGGTGCCCCGGCGACGAACAGCACATCCAGAGCGCTGCCCGAGCACTTCTCTCTACATGGCGCCTTGGGTATGAACTGCGCACCTTCCCCACAGTGTTGGGGACGACGACTGTCCTCGTCGCCGGTGCTCGCTCCGAACGGCCCCCCGGTGGTGATGATGCTCGGCGGTGCACTCGCTGCCGCGACGATCGAATCACGTGTCGCCGCGATTGCTCGAACACGTGAAGTCTTCGTCGTCGATATCCCCGGGGAACCCGGCCTCAGTTCGCCGTGCCGGCCAGCCGGGGGAAACATCGAAGCGTACGGACTCTGGCTCCGGGCTCTCCTGCCTGAACTGACGGCACAAACCGTCGACGTGATGGGTCATGGTCTCGGCGCTTTCATCGCCGTCGAGTCCGTTTGCGATCGCATCGAACATCTGCTTCTCGTCAGTCCTGAGAGCATCCTTCCGCCTTTACGTGTGACCGTCGCGGCATCCGCCGGCGCCGATGGCCTAGCTGCACTGATGTCAGGGACACCGCCCGATACCTCGATGCGACAACAGGCGCCGAATACGTTCCGGACCCGTCCATATCGACCTGGTTCGCCAAAGTGGCCGTGTACTGTGTCCCGACCCCGCGCAGCCTCCGACCTTCGTCGGACCGATGGGACGAGGCCTGCGCGTCGCGAGCGATGACAATGATGGGGGGGAGAGAGGATCGTGTAGTGCCGCAGCGTGCGGTGGACAAATTCGTCGACGGGCGGTCCGGTGTGCACACGATCCCTATGATCGGAGTGGGCCGTTTTCCGATGCTGGAAGTGCCCGAGCAGTTCGCCGCAGCCCTCGAGACCGCACACTCGAATGAAGCCCTAGCCCAACCCAGAGACATTCCACCGACCGCCATCGTCAACCGAAAACCATTGACAAAGGAGCAATTGCGTTGCGCAACAGAATGCTCCAGATCCGCGAATCTTTTTGGTTTATCCCGGCCGTCCTCGGCGTTCTGGCGATCCTGCTGGCGCAGGCATTGATTTCGCTCGACCACAGGATCGAAGAAGGACAATTGCATACCCTCGGGTACTTCTTCTACGAGGTCGGTGTCAGTGGAAGCCGCAGCATTCTCGGCGCGATCGGCGGATCGATGCTCGCTGTCGCGGCAACCTCGTTTTCCATCACGATTTCAGTGCTCGCTACCGCCAGTTCAACGTACGGGCCCCGCCTCGTGCGGAACTTCATGGCCGATCGTGGGAATCAAGTCGTCCTCGGGGTCTTCAGCGCAACCTTTCTATACTCGTTGACGGTCCTTCGCTCGATCCGTTCTCAGTCTTCGGACAATGTGGCGTTCGTTCCGGACATCGCAGTCAATGTTGCCGTCATTCTGGCAGTGATCTGCGTAGCCGTGTTGGTGTATTTCATCCACCACATCGCCGATTCCGTCCAAGTATCGACATTGTCAGCGAGAGTACGATCCGAACTCATCGCTTGCGTCGACGAGATGTATCCGGCGTCGCCTCCCGACAATGCCATTGCGGTAGACCGCAGTGATCCGGCCTTGTCAGGCGATGCCGTCATATCCGCCGACACCAGCGGGTTCATCGTAACGATCGACGAACAATCGATCCTCCGGCACGCTGTGCATCACAGTTGCACAGTGGAGATTACGACCGCCGGAGGTAGACATGTTCTGGCGGGCGACGAACTCGCACGAGTCCACTCAGGAGACGCTACCGCTGAACTGATCGCCGCGGTTCGCAAATGCTTTTCCCTCGGCGATGCACGAAATCCTCACCAAGACATAGATTTTGCCGTACAACAACTTACCGAAATGGCCGTGCGTGCACTGTCACCGAGCACCAACGATCCCTATACGGCAAAGAATGCGCTAGCAGAACTGGCCGTGGGCCTGGTTCCTCTGGTCCAGCGGAACATCATTCCCGAAGGACGAGTCGACGAGCAAGGAAGCCTGCGACTCCTCGTCTATCGGACCGCACCTACCGCGATAGTCGATACCGTGTTCGATGCAATGCGGACCTATGCCCTACCGAGTCCAATCGCTGTCACCGCAACAATCGATCTGGCTCGGCGGATCGGCACGGCCGCCCGATATCAACACACTCGCGACGCGCTACTGCGCCAACTGACGCTTCTCCGAGATGCCTATTCCTCCTCGGGTGCCAACCCACAGGATATCGAAGCACGCTCCGTCGAGATCAACGCAGCACAGCAGGTTCTCGAAACCTCGGGCGCAGGCACAATGACCGAGCCAGCGTAATCATGGCGAAACGCCGGACCTCCCTGCCCGGGAGGCGGCCCGCCAGCCAGAAGCCGGGTGAGCAAAAGCCGTGTGGGTACATGGCGACGCCGATCGTCTCTCTGATCTGCCGCGAGGATTTCGGACACTGGAGATGGTTAATTTCAGGCCGCGATGACGTGCTGTGGGTAACTGTAGTGAACGTCGTTCGGTGCGCGATAGCCGAGTGCTGAATGTCTGCGTCGAGGATTGTAGAAGCCTTCGATGTACCGGATGATATCTTGTCGTGCTTGAGCTTTCGTTGCGTAGACGGTGCGGTAGACGCACTCGTTCTTCAGTGCAGCGAAGAAGCTTTCGGCCATACTGTTGTCCCAACATTGACCGGTCCGGCCCATCGAGGACCTCATCGCCAAGCCGGCCACCAGAGCCCGGTAGCCCCGCGAGGTGTAGACGCTGCCTCGATCGGAGTGAAAGACCGATCCCGGCTCGATCAAGGTGGTCGCAGCAGCATTGTTGAGTGCGGCCGCGACGAGTTCGGTGCGCATGTGATCAGCGATCGACCACCCGACGACCTTGCGGGAGAAGCAGTCGATCACCGTGGCCAAGTACACGAACCCCTGCCAGGTGTGGATATACGTGATGTCGCCGACGAACTTCACCCCTGGGCGATCGGCGGCGAAGTCCCGCTTGACCAGGTCCGGCACCCCGTCGTCATCCGCGGATTCGGTGGTCGTGCGAAACGGACGCGGCTGGCACGGGACCAGCGCGTGTTCGCGCATGATCGAGCGGACCAGTTCTGGGGAACATTCGATGCCGGCGGAGTGTAGGTCCGCATGGATGCGCCGATACCCGTAGGTACCGTGCGCTACGTCGAAGAACACTCGAATTCGTTGCGCCAGGGCATCCCGACGTTTCGAAGTTGCCGACTGCGGCCTGCTGCGCCAGTGGTAGAACCCCGAGGTCGACACCTCGAGCCAGCGGCACCGATCAACGACAGATATGACCGCGGAGTCGCCCGCGATATAGGAATCGATGAACTCGTACTTCGCCACTACCGTGGCTCCCGCGCGAAGTACGAGGCTGCTTTTTTCAAAAAGGCTGCCTCGGAACGAAGTTCACGAACTTCTCGTTCGAGTTGGTTCAGGCGGGCTCGTTCGGTCAGAGTGAGTTCGCTGTCAGCACCGCCGCCGTGGGTGTCACGATACTTGGCGAGCCATCGGCGCAGACTGACATCGCCGATCCCGTAGGCCTTGGCTACCTCGCTGATCGGTTTCGACGACTCGATCACCTCGCGGCACAGTTCATCTTTGAACTCTGCCGAGAACGATCGCCGTGCTCTGCTCATGCTGGACTGGCTCATTTCAGTAGATCCCTATTCTAAGCGGGTCCACTGTCCGAAATCCCTGGGCCGATCACTCACCCCTCCTCTAATGCCAGATCGACTGCCGCATCACCAGCCTCCGAGATTTCCCAGCCACAGCACGGAGACAACGTACAAGGCAATCGCCAGCGGGTAGTAGGGATTCACGACGACCTCGATCCACTCGGAAGCAGCCGACGCTCGCGACGCATAGCGCCGACGCCACTCGCATACCCGAAGACTCCAATGGCAAACGTCCTCGCTATCGCTCCGACGCCCCCGATCAAGCAGAAGAACATCCAGCAGATGTAGAAGAACTTCCTCATCGAGTGTCCGCTCTCAGACGAGGTGGAAAACTCACGCCTTCAGGCGAGATAGGGCCACTTCGTCGAAGTGTTCGTCGAGGTGATGCGTCCCAGTCCGTTCGCCGATCGAGTCACGTTGCAGACCTTCGACGAAAAATCTGGTCAACGACGAGGCCCGCGGGCCCAATCGATCGGCCGCCCACACAACGGGGCGAACAACTCGCACCGGGACGCGCACTGCCCGAGGACGTTTGCCCACCGCAACAAATGCCAGGTCCACAATCTCGTGAAAGGTGTACACATCAGGGCCCCCGACATTCCATTCACCGGACTCGCGGCCAAGGCGATCGATGCAGAATTCCGCAAGATCGGCACCGTGAATCGGGTTCAGTCGCTGCGCACCGGCACCCAACTCGAATGCAATGCCGCGATGCGCCATGTGGACGAGCTCGGAGGCGTCGGAGAAATAGCCGGACGGATTGACGATCTGTGACGTTACCGGGCTGCGTCTGAGCGCTTCCACGAACGCTGCCTTCGACCGCATCACCATCGAGGTCCCCTCGTGAACATGCATGACGTTGACATACAAAAACGACGCTACGGCCCCCTCTTCAGCCAGAGACAGCAACCGCAAGTTCCCACGGAAATCGATATCCCACGGATCCGCCCGTTGCCGGGTCACTCCCATCGAGGCCGCTGGCTCAGCATTCGCTACTCACGGCTTCGAACACGCCTCACTGAACATGATCTTGACCCGTACCCGCTTCCCGAAGAGCTCCTTTTACCACTTCTTCGGCGACAAAGCAGGGCTGTTCGACCGCGTAGTGGAATCCGGGATCGAAACGCTACGCATCTCCGTGACACCGCCGAACATCGATCTACTCGACGAGAACACCTTCTGGCCACAAATGCGCGCCTTCGCGCGCCAACTCCTGGAAACTGCTCGGGCCGAGCCACTCACCCTGATGATCGGGCGACTGTTCCACTCCGCCGATACACCCCGCTCCTCGGCAATCGATACCCTGCGTCGATCGGCAACGAACTGGCTCGAACATGCCCTCGAACGCGGGCGAGAACTAGGACAGATCGACAGCGACACACCCGTCGGCCTCCAACAACGCGTACTTGTTGCAATCATCCTGGAACTCGACCGGTGGGTGCTCACCCACGCTACCGACGACGAATCTGCTGCCGCCGCATTCCTGCTCGTCCAGCGCTTCCTCGCACCCGCGCCTGATCGACGACCTCAACCCCCAACGATTGCCTGATGTCACGGTTTTCGCGCACAGCGGCCATCGCAAGCGAACAGAGGAGAACCCGACAGCACCAAGGTGGAAGGCAAAGAACCAGAGGACCAGGCGCCCGGGTTCGCCCCGAACCGAATCGGATCACCCGATTCGGTTCAGCGTCAATCACCTGAAACCATGTTCCGTATGAGTCCATTCGGTTCATGGGTGCAAGCACAAATAGACCTGCGCGGATACGGCAGCGTCAAGGAAGCTGCCCACGCCCTCGACATCTACCCATCCGTACTACGGCAGTGGATGTCCATAGTTCGACGTCCATCACACAGTGTCATACGCCGCGCCGCCACAGCGTTCGACGTCCACATCCAAGAGGTTCTCGTCGCCGCCGACTACATGACCGAGGAGGAATCCGGCCTCGTAGACGCAATTCCAGCATCAGTGCGGCACTTCACAATCGGACAAATGCTCGAAGAAATCGGCCGCAGAACCGAAGGACGATAGGTCTCCGCCGAGAGACTACGCCCGAGGTGACCCCCTGAGACTGAGGCGATAACCATGAAAGCGCCGCATCGACAAACTGGTTGATCAGCCTTCGGCCCTCGTTGCGTAGTGAGGCTCCACATCTGAGACGAAGACGTCCCAGCACGATGTTCTCACTCGAATCCACACGAGCACATCCCCACAACAAGGAGTACCCGGCCAACGCCGCTCGACCGAGCACACCGAATCCGTTCACGCGCCGCTCGACCGAGCACACCGAATCCGTTCACGACAATCACCACGCAGCATCCTCAGCGAATTCCAACGAAAAACTATGCACGACAATAGATTCCGATACAAGATCTACGATCAGAATCTTTGACTCGAAAACACCAGTCTTCAAGATCGATCAGAACTACCCCACCCGACAACACCTGCCGCAGGCCAGTCAAGAATTCCCCCAGCGTGCGCCACTCCAGCCCATTCACACCGCAGGCCCGGTAGTGCGCCCGGACATGGCAATCGATGGCATCGTTCACACCCTTCACGCCAGACTTCCCAACCCCCGAAGAAAATGAGAGGGTCGCGGATGTACCGGATGTACCCAACCCAGAATTGGAAGCACCGACCGACACATGACTCTCACCGAACAGCTACACAATTGTCAGGACCTGCTGGCTCGAGCGCATCTGGCAGGCAACAAGGACGCAATCCGCCGCTTCTCGGAGCATCGACTCACACTGATCCAGCAAATAGTCACCACGAGCATCCCCATCCGATAGATAAAGCAGTTCAGTCGGTATTTCACAGGCCGAGCCCGGTGCCCACGGAAGACTCCCACACAAACGTCAGATTCTGTGCTGGAGCTGTTACCCGCGCCCCGTCCGAGGCCACTGCGGAGCATGGCCTTCTCGGCGCACGCTCCAACAGTCAGTTCGGGTAACAGTACGGATCGAGCGTCAGGAGCAGGCGATGACGTTCGTCAACGATGCTCCATCGCTGCTGCCCGGCACGCCCGACAGCACTCCAGAGCTGCCGCCGTTCCAGATGACGTTGATCGGGCAGCCCCCGGCCTGTACGCATCCCCGAACGTCTGTGGCGGTCCCGGCTCGATGATCCTGCCGTCGTGTCCCGGTTCGAGTCCCAACGCCTTCGACGGCATCAGCACCAGTGCCGGCCCTGGATCGGCGGGTGTCTTCGACCGAACATGGTTCCTTCCGGGCGGCGCGTCTGCCCGGACCGTCTCGCCGCGGGGCCGCGCCGACGCATTTGTTCGCCTACCAGCACGAATACGATGCCATCTCGAGGTTGGGTTGGTCCAATACCGACGATGCGGTGCTGTGCCACCAGTGCGACTTCGCCGGCTGCACCAATCCGGCACACATGCGGTTGGGAACCAATCGCAGCAACCTCAGCGAATACGAGCTTCGGCGACGAAACATCGCCAGCCCACTCACTGACGTTCGAGGGCCCGCTGGTCGCACGCGCGCCATCGCCGCCGCGATCTGTATCGGGATCGGGATCGAGCAAAACTTAGAAGTCACCACGATCGAACCACGGGCAGCGGGCTGCAACATTCGCACGAGTGTCTTCGACCCACCTCTCCGGAATGGAAGTAGAAAGAAATGTCAACTATTCCAAAGTATGAGTTTTGATCGAATTTTCACTAGACATTACTACTAAAGTAGTAGAAAACGATGGGCCATCCGCTACCTCACCAACCAAAAGGCCGGTGGGCTAATCCTATGAATAAGTGCCGGACGGCGCCCACGCGTCACGCCTTCGTTCACTTCCTTCTGGTGGAAGATTTACTTGAAACACGATGTCACAGGTAGCTTTTACCCCACGCCTTCGGGTATAAAATTTGTAGGAAAACGCAAGATTTGCCGTAATATATGCGGCGGTTTCGCATAATTTCGACCCAATAGACAGGGAATCCCTTCTCTCACTCCAAATAGACAATCAATTTATGACTACCGTAAAAATGACGATAGACATGTGTATACGCTAAAAAATTTCCGGGCGGAAGTCATTCTCGCAAAATATATAACACGTTCTAGTTTTGATTGAGAAACAGTCTGCTAAATACGTGCACATTGCTCGACAATTCGTCTAGTGTCATCCGCCAAGAGGTTGTGAAGTTCAAGCCATTGATCGACGGAGAGGATCCGAGAAGCGCGTTCCCTTGTGGTAGGACCCCGTTTGGTGAGCCACTCGGTATCAGAGAATCAATGCGTGTGAATGCAGCTGGCAGC
>NZ_JBJURM010000056.1:0-12383 GCF_046097995.1 Rhodococcus sp. 5A-K4 | reverse complement strand
ATCTCTCGAACTTTCCCCTTCGCTCATGTCCGCAAGCTACCGACCCACATCGACCTCACTCCTTCAGACCTGCACCGTTCGGCATTTAGTTCAGTCAACGGGGCTTCGCCTGTGCCGCAACCTCTTTCGTAACCAGGGACATTCGGCAACTTGTCGACGACAGTCACCGATCCGAGCAATTCGTCAAGGCGAGGCGTCGACTCGCCGGCCACTTCTGTGACCACGAGAGGTGCAGCAGGTGCACTCGTCTCCATTCCCGTCCAGGGGCCTCCCTGAGCAACCGCTGCGCACCCCGAGACCACGGTCATAAGAAGCCCCGCAGCGGCAACACACGTGGCGACCTTGCGCCTCATCATCATCATTCTTTCGTCTCTGCTGAGGGCCACATCAATTCGGCGGCGTTAGGTGCGACGGACGAAAGGCTGACTCTGCAGGAGAAATTCGAGGCCACCTCGCTCGGATCCGCAGCAGGAGCAAACGCGGGGTACTCGTCGAGCATCACGATCAGTCGACCACTGTCTTCGTCACCTTGAGTTTCGGAGCTGTCCCGCTCTTCCTTTTCGTCCGCGTTTCGTGCCGCTGCGGCAGCTTCCCTGGCTCGCGCGGCGAGCGTTGCGACAGACGTATCGGGGGGTTCGATCGGCGTGGTCATGGTCTCCCTTTCCTGGCGAGCCGATGCGGTTGCGTCCGGCATCGCCGCACGCTAACTCCGGACCTGGACTGGATGACGCCGTGCACGCACCTCCGTACAGAACCTGCAGCTCAGGCTCCTTTGCTTCACCGTCACAAAGCCGTGAAAATTCAGACGGTGCCCCCGGGTGCACAGGTTTCAAGAAGCGGGCCCGATTCGGCACCGGCGAATGGCAGGACTGACGAGTTGGTCGATCGTGTGGGGTAGTGTCGACGCTACTGAGAATGCACCGGGTGAGTCGGGGGCACACCATTTGGTGGCCTCCGACTTTCTTGTGTATGTCCTTCAGTTCCTCCCGCGCCGATTCCACCAACCGCGTCGCCAGCCAATGGGGACGGGCGCGCGGTTCGTGCGGTCGCCGACTTCAAGAGCCGAACATCGTCCACGGCCATGCACGCACGCCTGACAGGCGCGCACGAGCAACCCACCGGTAGCCCGCCCGTCAGCAACAACCAGGCAGGCCGTGTGCGCCAAAATCCGACCAAAGAAATTGGCGCACAGTCCAGGTTGGCCCGCCCACACTCTCTGGGGGATGTCGAACGGGCCAGGTACGCGTCGCGGGGGGTGCGCCCCGCACCCGGCGACGCTACTTCGCTGCGCACTTCGATGCATGTGGGAGTCGAGGGCGTCCGTTCCGCCGCGCTCCCTCTACGAGCAGACCAATCCACGGGTCTGCCTCAGGTCGGCCACAATCAGGCGTAGTTCGGCTTCACGATTCGGCCGCCGAGCTGGATCTTCATCTCCGAGCACATTCGTGTGGCCGTGGTATCCCCGCAGTTAATCATCCAGTTGGAACCAACAAGGAATCCGTACTCCAGCCTGATGGCTTCGCCGGTTTCGTCCGACACCGCTTGTCGGTGAGTTCTGACACCACTCGGGCCGGATCCACGCCGGGGATGTAGGTCTGCGTCGACACCACTGCTCGGGCGTACGACCTCCGGTCAGCTCGTCTGCTTCTTGGTGGCCTGGGCCAGACGATAAGAGTCGGTGCCGGTCTCCAGGATGGTGCCACCGAAGGTAAGCCGGTCGACGATGGCCGCGCACAACCGGGGGTCGGTGAATGTCTTGGTCCAGCCATCTGGGGTTGGCACTTGTTCGTCTCCGTGGAAACCCGCAGCTCGCTGGGACTTCAGCATGTTTTCGCGTTCTAGCCTTCTTCAAGCTGTGAGCGGTCTATATTAGGTGCTACCTTAATCGTTCAGGTGTGAAGAAGGTGTGCTGATGACCGAAGGTCTGCGGCTGATCCCGGGCAACGTCGTTCCGATAGAGTCGATCGAGTCAGATCCTGTTGTGTTCCAACGCAACTGCGTGGACGCCTTCGTCGCGTCCTGGCGAGCTCGGGGCTTCAGCCCAGTCACTATCGACAACGACATCGGGCTACTCGAGCGGACGCTGACGGCACTGGGCCGGCCGGCGTGGGAAGTCACCGCCGAGGACATCGACCGAGTCGTCGGCAGCCTCGCAGTCGCGGGCCGTGCTCCGTCGACTCGGCGGGAGTATGTGCAGATCTTCAAGGGATTCCACTGGTTCCTCCAGGTTCGCAAGGCAGCCGAGATCGAGGCCGTGTTCGGGGTGAAGCTGGTCTGTCCGGTGGATGAGTTCAACGCCTCCCGCCATGTCGGCGACGATTCGCCGGCGCTGGTGCCGCCTCCGACTCCGGAGCGCGTGCGGGAGTTCTTCGAGTTCATGAAGGCGCGCATCATCACCGCCCGAAAATATGGGCCGGCAGCTCGGGACTACGCGCTGTTCCGGACGCTCTATCATGCCGGACTGCGCTCGGAAGAGGCTGCGCTGCTCGACCTTCCGGATGTGCATTTCGATCGTGGTCCGTTCGGCAAACTTCATGTCCGCTTCGGTAAGGGCGCCAGGATGTCCGGTCCTCGGCCGCGATGGGTTCCGATGCTCGACGGTCTGGACCTGGTGCTGCGCTGGTTCCTGACCGACGTGCGGCCCAAGTTCCCGGACTCGCCGGTGTTGTTCGCCGACGAGTCCGGCGGGCCGCTGCATCGTGGAACGATCCGCAACCGGCTGCGATATCTGATGGAGCTCGAAGGGCGCCCGCGTTCGGAGCGGTTCAGCCCGCATGCGCTGCGACGTGCGTGCGCGACCCACAACTATGAGCGTGGCGTGGATCTGGTTGCGATCCAACAGCTTCTGGGTCACTGGACCGTCGGATCGACGATGCGGTATGTCCGGCCATCGGCGACCTTCATCGAGGACGCGTATCGGCGCGCGGTGACCACCACCCTGGCCGAGCTCAGCGGAGAGGACGAGCGAGCGTGAGGATCAAGTGGCGACTGCGGATGGCCGCGGCCCAACGCGAAGTGTGGACCGGGACCGAGCTGCGCAGGCTACTGGCAGACAAAGCCGGGCTGGAGATGTCGGCGGCGTCGGTGTCGGCGCTGTTCACCAAGGAACCCACCCAGATCAAGATGACGACGCTGATCGCGTTGTGCACTGCCTTGCAATGCACTCCGGACGACTTGTTCGAGATCGACACCACTCCCGTCGAGCGTCCTGCCGAGCCGCCAATCCGACCGGCGCCGACGCAGCGCCAAGCCGTCAACGCCCGCGGCCGCTCGCTGCCGCCGATGTGACGCTTCGACCTGGAAGTCATTGCAGAACATGGGTAAACGCCAGCGTGACTGTGTCGAGTGCGGCGGACCGGTGGGCATCATCGGCCGCGACCTGTGCTGCCGGTGCACCGCCCGCGCCAAGGACGCGGCCGCCAAGCAACCGTGCCCTGACTGCAGCCGCAGTAGGGTGCTCGTCGTCGAGACAGGTCGTTGCGTGCTTTGTTCCCGCCGGTGCGCGCAGTGCGGTCACAAGGTCCGCTTCGCGGAGGCCGTGTTGTGCCGGGGCTGCCAACACAAAGCCGACCTGCAAGCTCGGCAACAGGACTGTCCGCGGTGCGGCAAACCCGGGTATCTGCGCGTGGACACCGGCTGGTGCGGTCACTGTTCGAGGCCGCGACCTTCGAAGAAGCCCCCGCACGTCTGCGTCGCCTGTGGCGTGTTGCGCCGCCATGCCGGCCGCGGCATGTGCTCGCGATGCTGGCAGCGCCATCCGGATCGGCCGCATGTGGCCGGCGAACATCTCCTAACACGTCTTGCCGACCCGCCGGATTGGCCGCCCGGCCTGATCACCTGTCTCGCCGACGGCTATTCGCCAGGCCGTGCGTGTGTGGCGGTCACCGAGCTGGGGCGACTGCTCGACGACGAGCACTCCAATCATCCGCCGTCCCTGCTCGACAGGGCACGCCGCTCAGGCCGTTCCATGGGTCCGCTGGCCAGATCGATGCAAGATTTCTTCACCGAACACGGGCTGGCGATGCCGACCGACCACAACGAGCGACTCGCCGCCGGCCGCCGGCAACGGCGGATCGAAGCGGCCCCTGAACCGCTGCGACCGGCAATCGCAGGATTCGCCGAGTTCATGCTTACCGCCAAGGCCCGTGCTCGCCGGGCCGGAACACTGCCCCGCAGCGATTCGACCATAGAGGCCGCACTGGCGGCCGTTCGAGATTTCGCTTCGTTCTTGAACAGTGAACGCGGGAAACAAGATTGGGCGACCGTCGAGCTCGGCGACGTCGAGGCGTTCCTAGTTTCCCTGCCGAAGTCGCGCCAGCGAAGACTCACCGTGCTGCGCCAGTTTTTCCGATTCGCGCGCAGTCACCGTCTGGTCCTTGTCGATCCGACGAAGAGCCTGGACAGGAAAGAGGCCAAGGGTTTTCGTGGCCGGACGCTCACTCTCGAGCAACAACGCCGGTTGTTCCAGCGGTGGACCACCGACCTGCTGGTGCATCCGCATGAATCCCTGGTCGGCATCCTCGCCTTGCTGCATGGCGCTTCCAGTCGCGAAGTCCGGCTGCTGACCTGCGACGATGTCGATCCGCTTCGACAGACCGTCAGGCTTGGCGAGCGACCGCATCCGGTCCCGATGGACCCGGCGAGCTGGACGATCGTGCAGCGCTGTTTGGCCCAGCGCGCCTCCTGGCGCACCGCCAATCCGCACGTCATCGTCACCAAAGGGACCAAGGCCGGACGGTCACCCGCATCGGTCGCCTATCTGAGTCATGTGCTCGACGATTGCGGGTTCGGCCCGCGGATGATCCGCTGCACTCGCCTTATCGATCTGGTCAACACCATGGATCCGAAGCTCGTCGCCGCGGCATTCGGCATGACCGCCGAGGCCGCCATGATCTACCTGGCAGACTTCGTCGACCCCACCCGACTGCCGAACCCGTGAAACTTCGGCGCGACTACGCACAGATTCGCGCGAACATGTGCGCTTTGCCGAAGGACTCGTTGGACGCGATCGCGACCGAGGCCTTCTCCTCACGCTCGGTGAGGACCTGGAAGAGGAGTTCCGCACCGCGGCGGTCGAGCTGCATGTAGCCGAGCTCGTCGATGCACAGCAGGTCGACTCGGCCGTAACGGGCGATGGTCTTGGCGAGGGTCATCTGGTCGGCTGCTTCGACGAGCTCGTTGGCGAGCTGGGTCGCCAGGGTGTATTTGACGCGGTAGCCGGCCATGGCGGCCTCGGTGCCAAGGGCGATCAGCAGGTGCGACTTCCCGGTGCCGGAGTCCCCGATCAGACACAGCGGCTGGCCCTTGTGGACCCATTCGCCCTTGGCAAGGGTGTGCACCACGGCGGGGTCGATGTTCGGGTTGGCGTCGAAGTCGAATGCCCGCAGGGACTTCTCCCGTGGGAACTTGGCCGCCCTGATCCGCCGCTCGGACCGGCGGCGGGCGCGGTCGTCGCACTCGGCGAGGAGCAATTCGGCGAGGAACCCGCGGTAGGACATCTGCTCACGCCCGGCCCGGTCGGCGTACTCGGTGAAGGAGCCGCGGATGGTGGGCATCCTCAGCATCCGGCAGGCCTGGTCGATCGCGGCGTCAGCGGCTTCCTCGGTCATTCCACGGCGCTTGGTGGTCACGGTGCAGCTCCTTCGTTCGGGTTCTCGCGACGGTTGGGCAGCAGCTGGTCGTACTTGTCCACGCTCGGCAGTGGGCGAGTGTCGGCTGGGAGGTGTGCGCGCAGCCGGCGCTCGGTCAGCGATCGCACGGCAGGGGCCTCGCCTTCGCCGTACGCCTCTGAGCCGACATGGGCGGTTGGGTGGTCCAGGGCCGCGTCATCTGCCGTGTCCTCGTGCTTGCGTGCCTCCAACGCGACCGCGTCCGCGGTCAGCGCACCGGCACGTAGCGCGGTTGCGAGCCCGGCGACGACCTGCTCGTGGGGAAGGTGGCGATGCAGCATCAGCACCTCGATCAGGGCCCGGGTGCCATCGGCGTCCCCGTGGGCCTTGCATGCCGCTGCCCACCAGGCGTCGTGCACCTGGGTGAACTGTCCCGATGCCCGTGCCTGCTCCAACGCTGTTGCTCCGGGGAGCGCGCCGGGTTTGCGGAGGAGGACCTCGAGGTAGTGGTCCAGGTCGACCCGAGTCGCGCCCTTGGTCATCAGTCGCTCGTGGCGGGCGATCTCGGTCTTGCCGTCGTAGATGATCAGGTCGCTGGCATTGAGAAGCACCCGGGCTTGGCGGCCGACCAGACGCGCGGGGACGGAGTACTTGTTCATCCTGACCGTGACCTGGGCGTACCGATCCACGCGCGGGGTAAACCACCGGCCGGTCTCGAACACCTCGACAGGTAGTGGCGCGAGCAGTGGCTGCTCGGTGACGAAGTGCTCCCCGACCGTGCGGGCCCGGGACCCGATCCGACGAGTCTCGTCTGCCAGGTCCCACTCGTCGACCAAGCTGTTGAGCTCGGAGAGGGAGTCGACCTCGGGGATGGGGACGAGGTGGTTGCGGCGGAACCAACCGATCTGGCCCTCGACGCCGCCCTTCTCGTGGGCCCCCTGGATGCCGGGTTGGCAGTAGAACGCCTCGATGCCGTAGTGCGATCGGAACGCCGTCCAGCGGTCGGCCTCGACCCGCTGACGGCTGAACCCAATCACGCTCGCGACCGCGGCCTTGAGGTTGTCGTAACGGATCTTCCCGACCGGCACCCCGCCGAGGACGCGGAAGGCGTGGGCGTGGCCTTCGAAGAAGGCTTCCTGTCCCGCAGAGGCACTGATGCGGTGCACGGCCTTGCCGGAGTAGGAGAGTCGGAGGCTGAACAGCGCGCAAGTGACAAGCTCGCCCCGCAGCTGGATGGCCACATCACCGAAGTCGACCTCTGCCTCCCTGCCCGGGAGATGTTCTTGTGGGATGAACGTGGCTGCGGGCTCTCGACCGGCCTCGATCCGGATCTCCCGGCGTCGGGTCGCGACGTAGTCCCGCACCATCCCGTATGAGACCTCGTGGGCGTCGTGCTCGTCCAGAAGCCGATCGAAGATTCGCTTGGCGGTGTGACGCTGCTTGCGCGGAGCATCCAGATCGTCTCGCAGCCAGGAATCGATCACCCCGCGGTGTGGATCGATCCTCGATCCACGCTTCGGCTGTGGCTTGCGTGGCTCCGGCCACGCCGAGGCCTGCGCGGCAGCCACTGTCCGGTACCCCACGCCGTGCTTGCGCTGCAGGGCGCGGTTGGACATCCCGGCGCGGACATCGCGCCGGATTGCGGAGTACAGGTCGACCCTGGACCTACCCGCCGGCACGGACACGCCCGTCTTGGGTCGGGCCGGAGGTCATCGGCCATTGCCGGAGGTTGGTGTGCCGAGGCATTTTGCGATGCCGTCGAGAATCAGGCCGACACCACGCCGGTAGGCACCTTCGGGGTCGTTGGCTTTGCCGGTCTGTTCTCCGAGGGTGCGGGAGACGCGCGAGGCGGTCGGGAACCGGGTCTGGTCGCCGATCGCGTTGGTCAGGGCCGGTTCGATGTTCGACCACCAGTCGGTGTCGTGGTCTTCGCCCGGCAGCCTGGAGTCTTGGGCGGCGCGTGTGGCGCGGGCGGTTCCCTGCACCAACGAGAGCAGGGCGGTGAGGGTGTGCTCCATCTCGATGTCGGTGAGCCCGATTCCGTCCAGGGCGCGCAACTCGGTCTCGTACTTCGTTGAGGCCCCTGGTCCCGGGACTGGGCGTCCGGTAGCGAGGTCGGTGATCCAGGGATGGGCTTGGCAACTCGCCCAGTTCGCTTCGGCGAGCGCGGTGACGCGTTCCCGCCAGTCCGCGCCCTCGGGGATCGTGACGGCCTCGTAGGTCACGCCGGCGACTTGATCGAGCATGAGCTCGACGAGTTCGGCACGGCCACCGATGTGTGGATACAGCGCCATCGCGGTGACCCCTGCCTCCTCGGCCAGTCGCCGGATTGTCACGGCGTCCAGGCCTTCTCTGTCGGCGAGGTCGACTGCCAGTGTGGTGACGCTTTGGGTGCTGATCCCGCTGCGTGGGCTCACCGGCGAGTCACGCCAGAGCAGTCCGATCAGCTTGAACTCGTCCACGCCTGTGCGCTTGGCCATCTCTGTCCTCCTCGAACTCTACGTTGTATACTACACCGTAGAACGCGACGAGAGGAGCAGCATGGATGTCGAGATGAGCCCACCTGGCTCGATCCGGGTCGAGGCGGTGCGCAAGACCTTCCCGAAGCGGGACAAACCCGCGTTGACCCGGGTCGATCTGCGCGTCGACTCCGGCCGGGTGTGCGCACTGCTGGGAGCCAACGGTGCTGGCAAAACGACCCTGGTGCGGATTCTGACGACGCTGACGGGAAAGGACTCCGGCACTGTGAGCGTCAATGGCTGGGACGTGGACCGCGATCCTGCACGGGTACGGGCATCGATCGGCGTCGTGGGGCAGTATGCCGCCCTCGACGAGGTGCTCTCAGCCAGGGAAAACCTGGAACTGTTTGCCCGGCTGATCGGGCTCTCACGTACCGCGGCCCGGTCGCGGGCAGCCACGCTCCTGGAGCAGGCGGGCCTTAGCGAGCACGGCGGGCAGAAGGTATCCGGGTTCTCCGGTGGCATGCGACGTCGCCTGGACCTCGTGACCTCGATGATCACCCGTCCCGCCGTGCTCCTCATCGATGAGCCGACTACGGGCCTCGATCCGATCGCCCGTCGCACGATCTGGAACACGGTGCGCTCGTTGGTGGACGAGGGTACTACCGTCCTGTTGACCACGCAGTACCTGGAGGAGGCCGACGAATTGGCCGATGACGTCGTGATCCTGCGCGAGGGTTCCGTGGTCGCCACCGGCACCCCATCGGACTTAAAGGCGCTCGTGGGAGAGCCGCGGATGGAACTGCGCGACCCCTCCCTCGAAGACGTCTACCTGCATCTGCATCAAGGGGGCGACGCAGCATGAGCGCCACGACGATCGAGCACCACGGTCCGGCCACGGGCAGCATTCTGCGCGAGGCCGTCATCCTGACCGGCCGCGCGATGCGGCACTGGCGGGCGCGGCCGGTCACGTTCAGCATCCAACTGCTGTTCCCCGTCTTGGTCATGCTGCTCATGGGCGGCCTGCTCGGCGGGGCGATCGCCAGCACCACAGGCGACTACATCGTCTTCGTCGTGCCGGGCATTCTCGCCTTCACCGTGCTATCGGGAATCGAGACGACGATCACCGCTGTCACCGGAGACGCCGCCAAGACCGTCACCGACCGGTTTCGCACCCTGCCCATCTCCCGCGGTTCGGTGCTGCTGGGACGGGTCTTCGCTGACATGCTCACTGCCGCCGTGGAACTCGCGGTCGTCACCGCCGCAGGACTGCTGCTCGGCTGGCGTCCCGAAGGGGGCGTCGCCGATGTTGTGCTCGCCTACGTCCTGCTGCTGTGGCTGAGGTTCGGACTGCTGTGGGTCGGCGTCTGGATCGGGTTGAAGGCCGGCACGCCAGAGGCGGCCACGACCGCCCAGCTTGCGATCTGGCCGGTGGCGTTCCTCTCGACTGTGTTCGTCGATCCGCGCACGATGCCGGCCTGGCTCGGAGTCGTCGCCGAATGGAACCCCCTGTCGGCGACCGCATCCGCGGCGCGTGAACTGTTCTCGGGCACCGACCTCACCGGGGTTACCTTCGTCGCCGACCACTCCGTGCTCTTCGCCATCGGCTGGCCGCTCGCGCTGACCGCGGCGTTCATCCCCCTCGCCATTCGTGCCTACCGGAGACTGTCATGACGACCACGACCCACGACGTGATCCGCGTACGCGGAGCCCGTCAGAACTCACTCCAAGACATCGACGTCGACGTCCCCAAGCATCAGCTCGTGGTCGTCACCGGCGTATCCGGATCAGGCAAGTCCTCGCTGGTGTTCGACACGATCGCGGCCGAATCAGCGCGCCAGCTCAACGAGACATTCTCGGCTTTCGCCCAAGGCAGGCTCCCCAGCTACGCCCACCCCGACGTCGACCTGCTGGAGAACCTCTCGGCCGTTATTGTGGTGGATCAGCAGCGCCTCTCCGGCGGACCTCGCTCCACGGTCGGGACCATCAGCGACATCGGCGCACGTCTACGGCTGCTGTTCTCCCGCATCGGTGAGCCGGCCGCCGGCTATTCCAACGCCTACAGCTTCAACGACCCCGCCGGCATGTGCCCGAACTGTCAGGGGCTCGGCGTCGCGGCCTCGGTCGTGGAATCCGAACTCGTCGACGACGACCGCTCCCTCAACGAGGGCGCGATTACTTTCCCCAAGTTCAACCCGGGCACCTGGCTGTGGAAGGCCTACGCCAAGTCCGGGTTCTTCGACCCCGACTTGGCGATCCGCGACTACACCCCCGAACAACGCGAGCTGCTCCTGAACGCACCCGCCGCCAAGCACACCCCGCCCGCCGGGATGGATGCGGTCGGCACCGCCTACGAAGGCCTCGTCACCCGGTTCAACCGGATCTACCTCCAGCGCGAACCCGACTCGTTCAAAGGCAAGCAGCGAGAGGCCTTCGAGCGGATCGTGTCGCGTGGCCCCTGCCCCGAATGCCACGGCTCCCGACTCGCCGCGCCTGCCCGCGCCAGCCTGATCGACGGCAAGTCGATCGCCGACCTCAACGCTATGCAGATCAGTGACCTCGCCGAGCGCGTCGCCAAGATTGACGGTATCGGCGTGGCACCGCTCGTCGCGAACCTCTCCGTCCACCTGAAACGGATGATTACCCTCGGGCTCGGCTACCTCAGCCTCGACCGGGCCACGTCCACCCTCTCGGGAGGTGAGGCCCAACGGATCAAGATGGTCCGCCATCTCGGCAGCGCCCTGGCCGACATGCTCTACGTGTTCGACGAACCCACCGTGGGCCTGCACCCCCGCGACGTCGCCACCCTCGGACAGATGCTCGAGGCTCTGCGTGACCGCGGCAATACCGTGCTCGTGGTCGAACACGATCCGGACATCATGTCAATCGCCGATCACATCATCGACCTCGGCCCCGGAGCCGGAACCTCCGGCGGCCAGATCGTCTACCAAGGCGACTACGACGGCCTCACCCAGGCCGACACCCCTACCGGGCACGGACTCCGCGAGCACCGGCGCGCGACCCGGACGCGGCGTGAACCCGACGGCTGGATCAGCATCGACGATGCCACCACCAACAACCTCCAGGACGTCTCCACCCGCGTCCCGCGCGGCGTGATGACAGCCGTGACCGGAGTCGCCGGATCGGGCAAGTCCAGCCTGATTCTCGGCAACCTCCCCGCCGTCGAACCCGACGCGATCGTCATCGACCAACGCCCCATCCGTGGATCGCGTCGCTCCAACCCGGCCACCTTCACCGGCCTGCTCAACCTGATCCGTGATGTGTTTGCCAAGACCACCGGAGCACCTGTCGGGCTGTTCACCCCCAACTCCACCGGAGGATGCCCGGCCTGTGAGGGCAACGGCATCATCTACACCGACCTCGCCTTCATGGAAGGCGTGATCACCCGATGCGAAGTTTGCGAAGGACGACGGTTCACCCCCGAGGCCCAAGAGCATCAGGTCGATGGCAAGAGCATCGCCGACGTGTTCGAGATGAGCGTTACCGACGCACTCGGCTACTTCACCCAGCCCGCGATCGGGCGCATCCTGTCCCGGCTTCATGACGTCGGGCTCGACTACCTCACCCTCGGACAGACCCTCACCAGCCTCTCCGGCGGCGAACGTCAGCGACTCAAACTCGCTACCGAACTCGGAATCTCGGGCCGCACGATCATCCTGGACGAGCCGACCACAGGACTGCACATCGCCGATATCTCTCGGCTCCTCGGGCTGCTTGACCGGCTCATCGACGCCGGATCGACGCTCATCGTGATTGAGCACAACCTCGACATCATCGCCGCCGCCGACTGGATCATCGACATCGGCCCCGAAGCCGGACACGAGGGCGGACAAGTCGTCTTCGAGGGCACACCAGACCAGATGATCACGGACGGCGGGACCTACACGGCCGAACACCTACGAGCTCGCGCGAAAAACTGACACGGTAAGGCCAGCCGCACTGCCTGGCTCCGGCCTGTCCTCACCACCGATTCACCGACGTCCAAGACAGACGATCTGGAGCCGGTCCACAGCTCGAGATCAAGCGGTGTCAACTCTGGCCGACACCCTCCCAAGCCATAGCCGGGTGGTGCTGGCTCTGGGCGACAAGCGGTGTCGGATGAGACCCCCGTAGCCAGCCTGATCGCCTCAAACGTCCCGACGAGACTGGCAATGTTCTCCTCTTGCCGAGACTCGGAAGCAAAGGTCGAAAGCACTACCTCGCGGCCGTCCACATAGCAACGGCCGGCGTTGTCAACGTCGGATGAAAAGTGATCGGTGATCGTCGGACGAAAATTCACCACCCGGCTTGGATT
>NZ_JBJURM010000055.1:0-12458 GCF_046097995.1 Rhodococcus sp. 5A-K4 | reverse complement strand
AGAACACGCACACACCATCACCACGACCCTATGGCCGCCGCTCCGGGGCAACTTTCCCAGCCTATCCCATCATGATCATCGGCGCAAACCGCTGAACATTCGGGGAAGAACTGGAGGTGAAGCACAACCATACACGATGGAAACTACTTCGAAATTTGGTCAGGCACTTCGTACAACCTCGTGTCACTCGCCGTGAAGGCGGGAGTCGGTGTCCGTGTCGCTCTGACTTGGAATAAGTTACGCGTCCGCCGAAGTCTTTGCCAAATCCACAGGTCAGAGACTCGGAGGTATCCATTTCCCCAGCAAGATTGCCCGTTTCAGTCGATTTTCACCAATTCGGACATCATGTGACGCCGGACACCGTGGCCGGATCGGCACGCAGCGGGAACTCACACCACTTGGACTCGGATACCTGCATCCTCGAACAACGCGACTTGCTTTGCGTCTACTGCAGCATCGGTAACCAGCACGGCCCCCGGCGGTATCGGCGCCCACGCATGGAAAGGACGTTCACCGAGCTTGGCGGAGTGGGCGAGTATGTAGACCTCGCCGGCACGTTCGATCATCATTTCCTTGAGCCGGGTCTGATCGAGCTCAGCTTCACAAATACCCAGGTCAGCGGTAACCGCATCGGCACCGAGGAATGCCTTGTCAAACGACACCCGCTGCAGCGACGCTTCCGCCAGTGGCCCGACGAATCCTTGACTGAGCTGCCTCAGCGTCCCGCCGAGACATTCGACTCGAACACCATCAGCGTCGGCTAACGCCTCGAGCGCCGTCAGCCCTGCAGCGATCACCGTCAAATTCGTCACGTAACGTAAGAACTCTCCCATCGCTCCGACGGTGGTACCTGCATCAAGGAGCACGGTTTCTCCGGGCCGGACCTGCTCAGCAGCCCATTCGGCGATGCCCCGTTTGGCGTCGAATCCCTCCATTGCGCGTTGACGCAAGGAGGATTCCGGATGAGGGTTGAGAGCAATCGCCCCGCCGTACGTTCGAGCAATTACTCCCTGGGCAGTCAACTGACTCAGGTCGCGACGGATCGTAGATGCAGTCACCCCGAATTGGACAGACAGATCCTCGACACTGGCCAGACCGCTGGTGCGAGCGAGCCTCGCAATCTCCGACCGCCTCGCCTCCGACTCCCGGATGGCCATCGCTCCTCCCCCCTACAAACCCTGGTGCTTACTTGGAAACGAATGTGCTGGTTGCCAATTCGGCCGCCTGCCGCAGCGCTTCGACCATACTACCGGCCTCGGCGATGCCCTTACCTGCAATGTCGAAAGCGGTTCCGTGATCGACGGAGGTACGGATGACAGGTAACCCGACGGTGATGTTGACGCCGGCCTCGATCCCGAGAACCTTGACCGGGCCGTGCCCCTGATCGTGGTACATCGCAACGATCAAGTCGTAGTCCCCACGTCCAGCGAGGAAGAATGCCGTGTCCGCCGGCAGTGGGCCGTGGACGTCGATTCCTTCTGCCTTCAAGAGTTCGACGGCGGGAATGATCTTCTGCTCTTCCTCTCCGTACCCGAAAAGCCCGTTCTCCCCCGCATGCGGGTTGATCCCGCACACGCCGATTTTCGGAGATGGATTGCCCGTGCGCACCAAAGCTTCGTGACCTCGACGAATGGTCCTCTCGACCAGACCGGGCTCGATCCTGGCAACTGCATCGAGCAGTCCGATGTGAGTGGTCACGTGAATCACTTTGAGCTTGGGGGTCGACAACATCATCGACACCTCCTCGGTACCGGTCAGGTGCGCAAGCAATTCCGTGTGTCCGGGATAGATGTGTCCTGCCGCATGCAGCGCTTCCTTGTTCAGCGGCGCCGTGCAGATCGACTGGACTTCACCGCGTACGGCGAGTTCGCTTGCGACGCGGATATATTGATAGGCCGCATCCCCCGCGACTGCCGACAGTTCACCCCAGGCGAGATCCTCGGGTAGCAAGTCCAGGTCGATGACGTTGATCCGTCCATCGTTGAATTCAGCATCCTTGATCTCCTCGATCGCGACCACGTCGACGTCGATTCCGAGCACCGTGGCAGCCAATCGCAAACGCTTCGCGTCGCCGACAACAACAGGGCGGCAACGCTTTCTCGTTTCGGCGTCGAGGAGTGCGGGGACGATCACTTCCGGTCCGACGCCGGCGCCGTCGCCCATCGTGACAGCAATCAGCGGCAGTGGAGTGGATTCGATTGACATGGGATTGACCTCGTTGTCTGAAGGTGGACTGTCCGGAGCGTCGACCGGGATGGGGCGCGCGAGAAACTTCGTTATAGAGAAAAGACTGTGTGCATTCCCGAAACTGCCTGGCCGCGTGACGATGTACCGTCCGGTGCGGTCGACGGAAAGTACGGCGCCGTGTTCAATTTCGTAAATCGGTGACAGAGTGTCGATCCGCAGGCGGTCGAGAACGCTGCGCGCGGTTTCGCCACCGGTAAGAACCAAGTCGATCGGGTTCTCGCCGTGGGAGAATCCTGCATCGACGGCAGCGATCAGATCGGCGAGAGCCGAAACGAGATGGACGGATTCTGCAGGCACGACAGGTCCACTTACCGAAACCACGACGTTTCCGCGATCCAGTGCGTTCAGAATCGGAAGCGGATCGACCGAATGCGCCAGGAGTTCAGCACTGTTCACTTCGATATGGTGCGCCCCTGAATCCCGAAGCAATGCCACTTGGTCCCCGGCAGACGCATCCGCCGTCCCCACAACCACCAAAGTAGATCGAGAATCACGAAGAGATGGACGCACGACGGGTGACTGCACGGTTCGTCGTCGTGCCACTGCCGTTGCGAGCGCCGATGTTCCTACCAGTCGAGAACCCCGAACATCCTGTGCTGCAGCCACAATCAGTTCCAGATCACTGTCGGTCTCGACGTCGCAGATCGCCACCGACCCGGCTTCTGAGATCGACGCAAGAACCTGGCTCAACCGCCCGGAGCGAATGTCGTCCAGCGATACGCCAGAAGTAATTGCCGACGAGCCGAGCGCCTCCGCAATCGACCGAGGAGCCGGCTTCGACTCCGCGCGCCACAGGTCGGTGGCGTGCAACGCAACCCCATCGACCAACACCACCCCGTCTTGCACCGTGCGCCCTTGCCTGGGCAGTCCGGCGGCGACGATGACCGGGGATCCGTCGCGGGAGAGTTCTCCAACCTCCGCCGCTATGTTGCCCCTGAGCAGGGAATCGATCTTCTTGACGATCTCGGAGCCGTCAGACGATTGCAGAACTGATCTCACGTCACGAGAGGCTCTGGCGGGGTCGGATCGCCGTGAGTGCAGATCGAAAACCGTCACTCCTGATCCGTCGGGCGCACCCGGGCCGAGTCGAAGCGATATGCCCGAACTGCGGAGCAGAAATCCTGCGGCCGACTCCGCGGCTCCGGAAAGATCATCAGCGATGATTACCAGCGGTTTCATCGAATTCCTCGACCCCCTTTCGGTCTGAATCGAGTATGCGCAGCATCGCAACCGATGCGCGAAGTACGCAATCGAAGTTACGGGACTTGCGCGAAGTGCGCAACAGTGCCATTGTGAGCTGAGTTACAAGCGAGAGCCCGACGCGATTGTTCACCAACAGTCCGCTCGGAGCGTCGCCCCCACGCTGCCCCGTCAGGATCGAAAGGTCACCGATGACCAATACTCGTTTGCGAACACCACAGCTCTCCCGGCGATCCTTTCTGCAGTTCACCGGGCTGATCGGTGGCGCAACGCTTCTGGGCACGACTGCCGCGTGCGCCGGCCCTACCGGGAAGCCGACCCAGGACACCCTGGTGCTCGGGCTCAACCGTTCGCTCGTCAGCCTCGACAACAAACTCAATCAATTCGACGCAGCAGTCACGGCTCAACGTGGCGTCAGACAAGGTCTCACCCGGATCGGCGACAATCTGACACCGCAACTCGTTCTCGCTGACAGGTTCGAATCGACCGGCCCGACCGAGTGGACGGTTCGACTCCGCGAGGGCATCCGTTACTCCGACGGCACACCTGTGCTGATCGACGACGTCACGACGGCAATGCAGATGTACCAGCAGGTCAGCGGATCGTTTGTCGCACCGCAGTTCCCCGAGTGGCCGACGGTCGTCCCCATCGACGATCGCACCTTCACCCTTCGGACGAATTCCCCGGTGCCGGTTCTGGACTCGCTCATGTCCAACATCTTGATCACCCCGGCCGCTGCCAACGAACCCAACGAACTGCAGAGCGGAATCGGGTCTGGACCGTTCGTCGTCAGCGAATCGAACCGGGGCACCGGCGATTACACACTTGTCGCCAATGACAACTACTGGGGCCCGGCCCCTGGCGTTCGTCGTGTTCAGGTCCGCTTCATTCCCGAAGAGGCCGGCCGCGTCGTCGCACTTCGGAGCGGCGAGGTCGACGTCATCGACTCGATCAGTCCCGATTCCGCCGAACAACTCGCCGACCTGCCTGGTGTCCAGGTGGACACAGTGCCGAGCACACGCATCAACCAACTGTTCTTCAACTTCCGCAAGCCCGCCGATCACCCACTGTCCAATCCGCGTGTCCGAGAAGCTCTCACGTATGCCATCGACGGTGAGTCACTCGCTCGGGACGTGCTGATCGGATCCGCAGTCCCGGCCACCGGCCCCGCACCGTCGACCTTGGACGGAGCCGTGAAAACCGGTACTTACCAATATGATCCACGGAAAGCGCGGCAGATACTCGAGGCCGAAGGCGCCGACGACCTCGAACTCACCTTCATCTGGGAAACCGGAGAGTTCACCAACGACGTCTCGGTGATGGAATCGGTACTCGAAATGATGAAGGCCGTGGGAGTACGCGTCAAACTCCAGCAGTTCGAACCGGGCGGTGACATCTCGTCCTGGCGCCAGGGCAAGACCGGCGACTGGGATGTGCTGGGCAACGGCTACGGCAACCAGACCGGACTTGCACTGACCACGTTGCAGGGGATGTACGCCGGCACAGCGGAGAAGGAAGCAACTCGCGACACCTATCACGGGTACGTCTTCCCCGAAATCACCGCGAAGATCCAAGCCGCATCCAGTGAACCAGACCCGACCAAGCGCGCCGCTCTACTCGACGCCGCACAACAAGACATCTGGAACACCTGGCCTTGCCTGTGGAGCTTCGTACCCAACGCACTCCTTGCGAAACGCACTCGTGTACAAAATGTTTCACTGACCCCGATCAACTCCTACGACCTCGGCGCCGTCCGATTGGAGGCCTGAGGCGATGACTCTCACCGCTCCGAAACCGCAAACCGCTCTCGGAATCTCTCCGCGTCGGCGCACAAGGATCAACCCGACCGTCAAATACGTGCTCAAACGCTTGGCACAGAGCGCCTTGACGATCTTCCTCACGCTCACAACAGTGTTCGTCCTCATCCGAATGGCTCCCGGCGATCCTGCCTACGCCTTGGCCGGACCGCTGGCCAGCGCGGAGGATCTAGCACAAATCCGTGCTGACATGGGCTTGGACAAGTCGGTGTTCTCTCAATACCTGATCTACCTGTGGGACCTCGTCCATCTGAATCTCGGCACCTCGTACTCGTTCCAGGCGCCGGCCATGGACGTTGTCCTCGGCCGTCTCCCGTACACCATCACCCTGGCCGTCAGCTCCATTCTGCTGACCGCCGTGCTCTCGATTCCGCTGGGCGTGTGGATGGCCCGTCACGCGGACACCCGACGCGAACTCGGTGCGAACGTCGTAGCCGTCGGCGGGCAATCCATGCCGGAGTTCTGGAGCGGCCTGATGCTGGTGACGATCTTCGCGGTCTTGATCCCAGTACTCCCGGCAGCCGGTTTCACCACATGGCCGTCGTTGATCCTGCCTACCGTCACCATCGCCATCCTTCAGATCGCGTTGATCTCCCGGATGGTTCGACGCGAAATGGTCTCGGCCTTCGCTTCTCCGTACATCACGGTCGCACGTTCTCGCGGAGTATCCGAACGCGAACTCACCTGGCGATATGCGATGCGTAATTCTGCGATTCCGATCGTCACCGCGCTGGGCACCAGATTTGCCGGAATGCTGAACGGCGTCGTGGTGGTCGAAGTCGTGTTCGCCTGGCCTGGTGTCGGCTCGCTGGTGGTCCGCGCACTCGAGACTCGCGACTACCCGCTCATCCAGGCCACCGTGCTTGTCACTGCGGTTCTCGCCGTGCTCGTGCAACTGGCAGTGGACCTCCTCTACCCCCTCCTGGATCCACGCGTGCGACTCGGAAAGGGCGCCAACTGATGACTACCGTCTTGGAACCTCCAACAACTCCACGCGCCAGCGCGGTCACCGAGGCAGACTTCGCACGCGCCGGAGCCACGCGCCGTAAGCGAGACAGCCGAGTCAAGATCTGGGCCGGCTCGATCTGCGCGCTCCTGGTGATTCTTCCTGTTGCATTGGCGGGACTACTCCCCCTTGCAGATCCGAACCAGACCAACCTGAGCAGTCGACGGCTACCGCCCCTCACCGACGGCCATCTGTTCGGCACCGATCAGTTGGGACGAGATCTCCTCTCACGGATCCTGCACGGCGGCCAGGTGTCTCTGACGATCGGTATTCTCGCCGTGATCGTCTCCGGGGTCATCGGCATAGTCGCCGGATCCGCCGCGGGGTACTTCGGCGGCTGGGTCGACACCGTCATCTCCCGCCTACTCGAAGCACAGCTTTCTCTGCCTCTGCTGATGATGCTGCTTCTCGTCGTTGCGCTGTTCGGTCCGTCCATTCCCGTCATCACGTTTGTCATCGCGATCGCGCAGTGGCCCGAGGTCGCACGGTTGACTCGCTCATTGGTACTCGTCGAACGCGAAAAGCCCTACGTAGCTGCAGCTCGAGTCCTCGGACTTACTCGCATGGCAATTCTGCTTCGTCACGTCATTCCGAACATCGTCAAGCAGGCCTCGCTCGTCGTCCTGCTGCTGCTCGCGCAGGCCGTACTGCTGGAAAGTTCGTTGAGTTACCTCGGCGCCGGACCGCAACGTCCGTTCGCAACGTGGGGACGAATCATCGCCGACGGCCAGGACTACATCACCACGTCATGGTGGATCGTCACGTTGACCGGTCTGATGATCGTGCTGCTGGTCGTCGGAGTGAACCTACTCGGCGACGGCCTGCGCGATCGTCCTGCAGGTTCGAAACGACTGGGCGCAAGCCTGTTCGGGCGTGGCAACGCCCAGAAAGCAAAGGCGTGAGACATGGGCAATCTACTACGGGTCGACGACCTCCAGATCGAACTTGTCACGGCGAATGGCGTCATCCGAGCCGTCGACGGGGTGTCCTTCTGCATCGACGCCGGTGAAACCGTCACCATCATCGGTGAATCCGGCTCCGGAAAGTCGACCACGGCCATGGGAATCCTCGGACTGCTTCCGGACGATCTTGCCGTTCTTTCCGGGAAAGCCGTCTTCAAAGGCCAAGACATTCTCGGAAACACGAAGATCTTGAACGATATTCGTGGAAAACACATCGCCCTCATCCCCCAGGACCCGATGACGGCTCTGAGTCCCGTCCACACCATCGGCAGCCAACTTCGAGAAGCAGTGCGCCACAGCGGTGTGACCGCGAAGAAGCAACAAATCGAGCGGGCAGTGCAACTGCTCGAGCAGGTACGCATTCCGTATCCGGATCAGCAACTCGACAAGTACCCGCATCAACTGTCGGGTGGAATGCTGCAGCGCGTCCTCATCGCCGGAGCTCTTGCTGCCGGCCCCGAACTGATCGTGGCCGACGAACCCACCAGCGCATTGGACGTCACCGTTCAGGCCGGGATTCTGGATCTATTGCTCGAATTGCAGGAGCGCACCGGGATCGGAATGCTCGTCATCACCCACGACCTCGGAGTCGCCCGACTCGTATCCGATCGCATCTACGTGATGAAGGACGGACGTTTTGTCGAGACCGGTAACGCCGACGTTCTCGTCGACTCACCGCAAAGCGCCTACACACAAAAGCTTCTCGACGCCATACCGCACCTGGGGCCTTGGGATGGCGACCCCGCCCGTTCAACGCAGATCGGAGCCTCGGCATGAACCCCCACGAAACGCCACTTCTGGCCGTCGAAGATCTCGTTGTCGAGTATCCAGTTCCCGACGGAGTTTTCCGAGCCGTGGATGCTGTGAGCTTCTCGGTGGAAAAGGGCAAGACCCTGGCCATCGTCGGCGAATCCGGATGTGGCAAGTCGACAATCGCTCGATCGATCGTCCGACTCCTCACACCGACCAGTGGACGCATTCTCGTCGACGGCAATGACATCGCGCAGATGTCGGAGAAGTCACTGCGCCCCTTCCGCTCTCGCGTTCAAATGGTGTTCCAAGATCCGTACGGATCGCTGGACCCCCATCTGACTGCCGAGGACATCATCGGAGAACCACTGCGCCTCAAAGGTGTTCGGAGCAAGTCTGAACGCGCCAAGGCAGCAGCAGAACTTGTCGATCGCGTTGGCCTGCCCAGCTCGGCACTACACCGGCGTCCGGCGGAGTTCTCCGGTGGCCAACGTCAGCGCATCGGAATTGCCCGTGCACTTGCCAGCGGACCCGAGATCCTGGTCTGCGACGAAGCAACCAGCGCTCTCGACGTTTCGGTGCAAGCGCAGGTACTCGCGCTCCTACGTGAAATTCAGGTCGATACCGGTCTGACGTACGTTTTCATCTCACACAACTTGGGCGTCGTCCGAGAAATCAGCGAGACCGTAGTCGTGATGTCGAAAGGAACCATCGTCGAATCCGGTTCCACAGACACAGTTCTCGCCAGTCCGCACGAGCCGTACACCCGCGCACTACGAGGCGCTGCTCTTGATCCCACCACCATGGTCGGCATCAAACCACGCCACGTGGTGGCAGCCCTGTCCAAGAACTTGCTAGCCAAGCAGACCGAATCACGAGGAGTTGCCTGATGACCGCCCCACTCGAGCTTCCGAAACTGGTGCTCGGCACTATGACCTTCGGAGATACGGTCGACATATCGGGTGCCGGATCGATGCTCGACGCAGCACTGGACGCCGGTATCTCACACATCGACACGGCGAACGGCTATGCGGGCGGCGAGTCCGAGCGCATGCTGGCAAAACTGCTCCACGGCCGACGCGATTCCGTCACTCTGGCCACCAAAGCAGGAATGCCACACCCCGATGCCGGTGACAACAGCCCACTCTCGGCAAAGGGACTCCGAGCAAGCATCGAAGGAAGTCTGCGCAGACTCGACTCGGACTACGTCGACCTGTTCTATCTCCATCAGCCGGACCGAACCGTCACGCTGACCGAAACTCTTACCACCGTCGCGGAACTGGTTGCCGAGGGCAAGATCCGCACACTCGGCGTATCCAACTTTGCCGCGTGGCAAATCAGTGAAATCAACTACACCGCAGACACAGTCGGTGCTCCGCGACCGATCGTCGCACAACAGCTCTACAACTTGCTCGCGCGTCGCATCGAGGAAGAATACGCAGAATTCGCGGACGTGACCGGACTGACCACCATGGTCTACAACCCGCTCGGTGGGGGCCTGCTCACCGGGCGCCACACCTTCGAGGAAAACCCCGCCGACGGCCGATTCGGCGACTCCCGTCTTGCGTCGATGTACAAGGAGCGATACTGGAACACACAGATCTTCGACGCCATTGCACAACTGACGGCGATCGCGGAACAGTCCGGCATCTCCCTGACCGAGCTTGCGTTGCGCTGGCTGGTCAGCAAGCCCGTCGCCGGATCGCTGCTCCTCGGAGGATCCAAAGTAACGCACCTCGAATCCAATATCGCGGCCATCGGGCGAGGTCCACTCGACGCCTCGACCGTCGAAGAGTGTGACCTCGTCGGTGCCGCCCTACGAGGCCCCATGCCCAACTACAACCGCTGAAACACCCGACCTTCATCAGGAAGAGTTCTTCACTATGTCAGCACAACAATTCGCCGCACGTATCCGAGGACGCGAACGCATTCTCGGATACTGGTCCGTCATCGACAGTCCGGTCTCGACCGAATGGATTGCGCACGTCGGCTGGGACTACATTGCCCTCGACATGCAGCACGGCCTGATCGGTTATTCGGGGATGGTCGCCGGGCTCACCGCCATCGACTCGTCACCGTCCACTGTCGGGATGGTGCGCGTCGAGGCAAACAATCCGACGCCCATCGGCCGTGCACTCGACGCGGGCGCTGTGGGCGTCATCGTTCCGCTGATCAACAACGCCGAAGAGGCAGCGGCCGCCGTGGCAGCCGCCAAGTATCCGCCTTTCGGCATCCGCTCCTACGGACCCATGCGCTCTCAACTCCGTATCGGCCCAGTTCCCGCCGACGCGAACCGCGACACCGTTGTATTTGCGATGGTCGAGACCCCACAGGGTCTGGCGAACGTCGAAGAGATCTGCGCAGTGCCCGGTTTGGACGGCGTGTACGTCGGGCCGTCCGACCTACGAATCGCTGTCGGCGGTAAGCACTCCAACGATCCGGACGTCGCCGAGGAATTCGAAGCAGCGCTCACCCGGGTGCGCGAAGCTGCCGCCGTCAGCGGAGTCGCTGCGGGAATCCACACACCTTCCGGTCAGGTTGCGGCACAACGGCTCGGGGAGGGCTACACGTTCGCGACCGTGGCCTCGGACCTGACACATCTGGCGAACATCTCGGCTCAGCATTTGGATGCCGCCAAGTCCTGATCCGGGTACAAAAATGGCGATGCTCCCGCACTTGGTACGGGAGCATCGCCATTCTCGAACAAACTATCGCTGAATCGCCTTGATCTCGAGGAACTCTTCGAGCCCGAACGTGCCGGCCTCGCGCCCGACGCCCGACTGCTTGTACCCACCGAACGGAGCATTCGTGTTGAAGGCGCCGCCGTTCACCTCGACCTGCCCGGCCCGCAGTTGCCGGGCGACGCGATCCGCGCGATCGGGGTCACCTGACCAAACGCCACCGGCCAGTCCGTACTCGGTGCCGTTGGCGATCCGCACTGCGTCGGCCTCGTCTTTGTAACCCATGATCGAGAGGACCGGTCCGAAGATCTCCTCGCGCGCAATGGTCATGTCTTCGGTCACGTTCGCGAACACCGTCGGTCCGACGAAATATCCACTGGCCAGTCCGGTTTCGCGACCGTCGACAACCGCGGTGGCACCTTCCGACACACCTTTCTCGATGTATCCGCGAACGCGTCCCAGCTGATTCGCGTTCACCAGAGGACCAAGCACCGAAGTCGGCTGAGTCGGATCACCTACCGGGAAATGAGCGGCGACTGCAGCAGCAATTGCCGCTGCCTCATCCACCTTCTCCGCGGGAACCAACATACGCGTCAGCGCCGAACAGGTCTGGCCCGAATTGATGAAGCACTTTGCGACGCCATCCGTGACAGCCTTTTCGAGATCGGCGTCGTCGAGAATGACGTTCGCCGACTTGCCGCCCAGCTCGAGCGAGACCTTCTTGATGGTGTCCGCGGCAACGATGGCCACTCGCTTGCCTGCCCGAGTCGACCCGGTAAAGGAGACCATGTCGACCTCAGGGTGGCCGGCGATGGCTTCGCCCACTACCGGACCGTAGCCACTCACCAGGTTGAATACACCTGCAGGCAAACCAATTTCGTCGAAAATGTCAGCGAGAGCGTACGTGATGAGTGGCGCAACCTCGGTGGGCTTGAGAACCACGGTGCAGCCCGCGGCGAGCGCACCGCCCACCTTCAAGACAACTTGGTGGAGCGGGAAGTTCCAGGGAGTGATGGCGCCGACAACACCCGCGGGTTCGCGAACAATCAGCGAATTCCCGACCTCGTGAGCGTCGAAATCATAAGTGCGAGCCAATTCGGCAAATGCATTCAAATTCGCGAGCGGCATTCCGATTTGTACGGGCTTCGCGAATCCGATCGGCATTCCCATATCCTGCGAAACAAGCGCCGCAAGATCATCGGTGCGTTCGGCAATTATCGCCGCGGCCTTGGAAAGATATTCGGCGCGCTCACCGCCGGATAGTGCAGACCAGGCAGGGAACGCCTTTCGTGCTGCCTTCGCGGCCGCGTCGACATCTTCGACAGTGCCTTCGGCGACAGTTCCTATCAGCTCTTCGGTAGCCGGATTGAGAACGTCGATCCGACCGCTGCCAGTGGATTCGATCCAGGCGCCATCAACATAGATTTTGGTGCGGTCGAGAATATCGGTCATCGAAGCCTCCGTAGTCATCACGCGTGCACAGGTGAGGTGGGCCCGATCACACGGGGCACCTCTTCCGAGCCTAGCCACGCTCGACGGGTTCCGTGGCAGGTTGGTGTCGCGATTGACCGTCGACTGACGAGACCTGTGGTGGGCACACGCTTTTCGCGGATCGTGTGAACGTACCGTTCCCCTCGTCTAGGAGGGTGAGAGTGTCGTTCACTCGATCCCGGACGGGGTGGTGAGCCCGCCGTGCTTCCGCCCTTTGATCGTGCGAACGGGGCGTTCGGTCGATCTGAGGCGACGAACGTACCGTTCGCTCGAAGCCGGGGGTGCTTTCGGGGGGTGTTTTGGT
>NZ_JBJURM010000054.1:0-14659 GCF_046097995.1 Rhodococcus sp. 5A-K4 | reverse complement strand
ATCTCGTCGATGCTGTAGGGTTCGACCCGCGCGAAATGGTCGGAGAGAACCTCAAAAACCCTCCGGCTCATGTCGCCGTAAAGGGCGTAGTTCGAGGACTTCGCAACGACGTCGCGATACTCCGGCTTCCTTTTCGACAGGTGCCAGACCTCGCCCATCGTGATCCCGAGGGCCTTCGCCTCGGCCGATCTGGCGATGGCGCAGCCGTCGTTGTTCGACAGCACGATCACCGGTTTGCCGGTCAGGCTGGGATCAAAGGCTCGCTCGCACGAGACATAGAAGTTGTTGCCGTCGATCAGGCCGAACATGGTTCAAACGTCTGTCCTGACCAACGCGGCGATCATGGCCCAGACTTCCGTCTCATCGGAGACCGGCTGCGGCGTGTCATTCGAGGGTTCGAGCCACCACTGCCCATCCTTCTCGGTGAGGATCGCGAGGACCACATCACCATGCAGGAAGGCGACGCAGACCTTCCCCGAGCGTGGCTCGGCGTCGGTGTTGACCACGAGGATGTCGCCGCCATGGATGCCGCGCTTCCGCAACCCCTCGCCCTTGACCCTGACAGCGTATCTCTGGGGCCGCCGTAGCTCCAAAAGTTCGGCCAGATCGGGCACGGCCTCGACGTGATCCTGCGCCGGGGACTGGAACCCCGTCGTCTCGTCACCTCTGTAAACGGCTGCACCCATCCAGCCTCAATGTTCTCTTTATGTTCTTATTTCAAGACGACTTGGAGAGTCGATCCACAGCCGCTACCAATCACCGTTATGAACGAAGCCGAAAAAGCCCACGAGCGGACAAACAACAAACTGTTCTACGGGTTTATCGTCGTGGCCCTTCTGGTCGTGGCCGTCGTCATGATGAACCGCGATCCGGCGGACGCCCAGCGAAGCTCCGACCGGAAGGAAGCGGTGAAAGCCTGCTCGGAGCGTGGGATGAACAGAGCCTACCACCAAGGCTATTCGCCTAACGACGAAGACATCGAACGCATCGTCGTCAACTGCATGAATGCTCACCCGCGCGAGCGTTAAGGCATGGCCTATTCCGACATCGACCAAGAGGTTGTGATCCTCAAGGCAGCAACAGAAATGCTGCAAGGGATGGTCAATCACTCCCTGCTGATGCCGCTGTCGCAGGTCGAAGACACGAACGTCCAGTTCAAGACTGACACCGCAGCGACCCTTTTCAACATCCTGCTCGTGGACTTCCTGTCGCCGGTCACGGGTAAGGATCGACCCTATGATCTTCGGTGCCAGCCGGAAGAGCAGGGCTTCGTCAAAACCGCCGACACCACGTTCCTGTTTTACCTTCGGCAGGTGATCGCGAACCCACTGACGGGTCACGACGTGACCTCGTTAAAGCACCATGTTGAAGCCTTCGCGTCATGGCTGGAAGACTCATCGCACATCGAGCGTATGAACCTACCGTCCGCTCAAATGACGGAAGCTCCATTCGCCATCCAACGGATGCGCTACCTCAAGCTATGCGGCAACATCGCCAAGCACAGCTTCGCTCGCTTGGGGAAGGATCAAGCGAACCTGCTCGACGCGCTCGCCACCAACGGTGTGACCGTGAAGGAGGGGCATGTCACCCCCGTCCTTGAAGAGTTCTTCGCGTGGTTTCACAACGACCTGTTCCTCTATCACGCCAGCACCATCGTCGAGTTTCTGAACAACATTCGGTGGGCGATCTACGACTATCTCCGATTGGCGCACCTACTTTCCGAGACCGAGATAGAGGTCGGGACTTACAAGTTCCCCAGCTACAATCCGCCGCCCGGTGTCAGCCACCACCTCGCGAAAGAACTATGGTGGGGCATGATGTGGCAGCACCATCGCAAGCCGTTCTTCCCCCGGTTCTCCGTCGATCCAATCATGAAGCGACGGTCTTGAACCCTTACCGCGCCCGCCGCGCCAGCGGTTTCAATCTGCGATCTGGTTGACGATCCCGACTTTCATGAGACCCTGAAACTCCACAGAAAATGGAGGTCAGTTGGCGCCGTTCGAAGAACCGCTGCGATGTCTCGCAGTCAGCGTAGTCCTTGACGAAGCTGGTGAGGTCGATGGCATCGAACTCGAAGCCTTCCTGAACCACGTCGCGGGCCGACATCAGTGGCTTTCAACGACGGAATGGCTTTTCGTCGAGCCTCCGGCCGAGGCTGAAGGGCATGTCACCGTGCCCGTGGTGATGCCGGAGGGGACAGCAGTTCAGGCGATCCTGAGCGATCTGACCAACGAACCGCAGCGGATCATCTTCGACCTGCCGACAACCCCGGCCGAAACGCGGAAGTGGCGGTGGGTCGCCTTTCAGGTCGCCCCTAACGCACAAGGTCAGGGCCGCTTCCCATGGGAGGCCGCCCATGCGTGATGGAGGCTTGCTCGGCTGGTGCACGGAAGCTCTGGTGAAGCTGGATGACGCCGCCCCCGGTGTTCTGGCCCGCGTGCTGACGGCGGCGCCCGCCCGCCGTCAGGCGATCTTTGCTGCGTTGGCCACACAGGAAGAAAAGGTCGGCCCTTACAGTGCTGACGATGATCTTTTCCCGGCATCATTCGGCGAGGTCATCCGGCACGGCCGTTCCAGCGACATCCTGCGCCGAGCCTTCGGCAGCATCCCTGAAGCCTTTCCCACCATGCTGACCCAGATTGGTGAACGACCGCTGCCGTGTGCGAAGGGCTACATCGCTCTATACAGCATCCTCACTGGCAACGACGCGCGAGCCGCCGATGCGTTGCGCGGTTCAGGTCGGATCGCCGACCTCGATGGCGACGCTCTGTAGCGCGGCGTGGTCCGCATCCGGCGCATACGGCTCGATGATCCGCAGGATCGCGAAGGCGCGTTCGTCCATACCGAGTTCGTCGTGGGCGCCCGCCTCGGCCGCGATGCCGCCAGTCAGGTCTTCGAAATCCTTGAGACCCTCAGCGGCGGCGATCTGGCCTTCCTCGAAGCGGCGTATGATCTCCAGCACCCGTTCGGAGAAGCGGCCGTATTGGGCCGGGTTCTTATCGACCAGTTCGCGGGTCACGCGCTTCAGTTCGGCGGCCTTCCGCACGAACGCCTCGTGAAGCTCCTCCTCGGATTTCTCCTCGGTCTGGAAGTCATCCTTAAAGTCGGGATCGGTGATGTTGCGGAGGCGGACGGTCGTGGTCAGACCGGTGGCCCGAACGTGCTCCTCCAGCATGTCCCTGATCTTGCCCGAGTAGGTCAGGTGATCGAGGCTCTCGTCCTTGGTGATCGCCTGTTGCGCCAGCCGCAGGAAGGTCGCCGCCCACTTCATGTCTTCGGTGAAGTCGAGGATCGCTGGGTCGGGGGACAGATCGCCATAGGTCCGCACGAAGTGGCGACCCAACCGTTGAAGTTCGAACCAGTCGTCCTCGCGGCCATCCGCCACCAGCTTCTCGACGGCGTATGCGGCGGCCTTTTCGTCCATGCCGTCGAGGCCCAGCAGCCGAAGCTGGCGTTTGAATTCGGCGTGGGTCTTCCGCAGGTCGCGACGCAGCAGGTCGAGGTCGCGCAAAGCATTTTGAACGTCATCGGCGCGGTAGGACGACAGGGCGTCGTCGAGGTGCTGGGTGACGCCTATGTAGTCCACGATCCGGCCGTGCGGCTTATCGACGGTCGAGCCGTCCGGTCGCTTGATCGAGCAGGTTCGATTGGTGCGCGCGATGGCCTGAAGCAGGCCGTGCTCGCGCAGGGGCTTGTCCAGATACATGACGTGCTCGTTCGGCGCGTCGAACCCGGTCAGCAGCTTGTCGCAGACGATCAGGAAGCTCGGCTCGTCGCCGCTGCCCTTGAACGCCTTTTTGGCTGTCTTCTCCCCGTCAGCGTCGAGGTATTGGGCGCGCAGTTCGGCACGAACGGCCTCGACGTCCGCATCCTCACTCGGCTTGTCGTCCTCTTGGCTCTTGGAGAACACGCACGCGATCATCCGCTCGGCCTTGGATGTAGCATCCGCCTCGGCCATGCCGTCCTTCACCAGATCGGCGGCGATCACCTCGGCCAAGGCCAGCCGGTAGAGCACGACCGACTCCCGGTCGATGGCGACGATCTGGGCCTTGAACCCGTCCGGGCGGCAGGTCTGTTTGAAATGCTCCCAGATGTCGCGCGCGATCAGCCGGATGCGCTCGGGGTGCTTGGCGATCAGGGCGAGGCTGACGCCCTTCTGCTTCAGCTTCTCGCGCTTCTCGTCGGACAGATCGACGAACCAGCGGTCGAACAGGATGTCGATCTCGGCCTCGTTGATCGACCAATCGGTTTTCCGGCCCTCGTAGAGGATCGGCACGGTCGCGCCGTCGCGCACGGCGTCGTCGATCCCGTATTTGTCGAGGTAGGTCTCGCCCGGCTCGCTGAAGCGGGCGTAGGTGTCCTTGTCGGCCTTCTTGATGGGCGTGCCGGTGAAGCCGAAGAAACGGGCATCGGGCAGGGTCGCCTGAAGGAAGGCGCCGAGGTCTTTCTCCTGCGTGCGGTGGCACTCGTCCACCAGCACGATCCAGTCCTCCGAGTTCGGGATCGGCTCCTTGGAGCCTTGGAACTTGAAGATGGTCGAGAGCAGGATTTGGCCCGAGCCGCCCCGCGCCACCGCTTCGCGCAGTTCACCGACCGACGCGGCCTGTTTCGGGTTCGGCAGACCGCAGGCGACGAAGGTCTTGGAAATCTGGTCGTCCAGATCGATGCGGTCGGTCAGGACGAGGATGTTCGGGTTCTGGAGCGTTGGCGCGTCCAGCGTCAGGTGCGTCTTCAGCTTCAGGGCGAGGAACACCATCGTCAGGCTCTTGCCCGAGCCTTGGGTGTGCCAGATCAGGCCCTTCTTTTTGGTGCCCTCGGCGACGCGGTTCACCGCCTTGTTGACGGCCCGGAACTGCTGATAGCGGCAGACCTTCTTGATCCGCCGCCCGGTGTCGGGGTCGCTCTCGAAGACGATGAGATGGGCCAGCAGGTCCAGCAGCCGCGACGGCTCCAGCAGACACCACAGGTCTTTGGTCAGGTCGTCGGCGAACTCGTCGCGCGAGCGCGGCCACGGGTCGGGCCATGGGGCGTAGAACTTCGCCGGTGCGCCGGTCGCGCCATACAGTGTCGCCACCCCATCGGTCACGATGTTGAAAGCGTTGGGGTAGAACAGGCGCGGGATGTCGCGCTCATATTGCTTGATCTGCTCGAACGCCTGACCGGAGCGATCCGCCGCCTTCAGCGGGCACTTCGCCTCGATCACGACCAATGGGATGCCGTTCACGAACACCACCAGATCGGCGATGCGCGACCGCTGCGCCTCGACCTTGAACTGGCGCACGACGTGATAGCGGTTTCTATCGGGCCGCTTGAAGTCGATCAGCGCGACCGGCCGATCCTTGGCCTCACCCTTCAGGCGCCGGGAATAGGCGCCGCGCAGACGCCGCTGCCATTCTTCATTGTCCGACACGTTGTTCAAATCGCCGTAGATCGCATCCGCGTCCTCGGCGCCCAGACCCTCGTTGAGGGCCTGAAGAGCCTCGATTAAGACCGGCTTCAGCAGGATGCGGTTCGCCTCCTGCCGCATCACCATTGCCGCCTCGTGATGAAGCGCGTCGTAGCCCATCGCCGTTAGAGCATTGAGCGCGGGCTTCTCGGCGAGGCGGTATTCGCTCATGCGGGCACCCTGACACGGCCGGAGAGGAGGTCGCTCGAAATGCGTCTCTTGAGTTCCGTCAGTGATGATATCGTTCGTAGAGCCGATTCAATGACTTCGGAGATGGATGAGAGCACTTCGACGATCTCGTGGCGGCTGGCAGGAGGCGGGAGAGCAAAAGAGACGCGGGAAAATGCTGTCTTGTTAACAATCGGCACCGCCGTCGTTCCACTCATAGCCCTGATCTGGGGCGTGAGCCGACGAAGCGTCCAGTAGAGGAACGCTGCATCGGTCGCGTCACGGCAAGCGCACGCATTTATCTGCTGATTGAATGCGACTGGCTCTTGGTTAAGGCAGAGCTTGCCGATTGAAGCGATACAAGTGAACAGAACCGAGTTAGCAGGGGCGATCTTGGTTTGCTTAATCGCCGCTTGCGTTATTGATCGCGCGGCTCGAACGGAACGAACGCTACCGTCCATGTCGGTCGGAGTGACGAAGGGTATTTCCCCACCCCAGAGACCAGCGTCCTTCGTGCTCGGCGTCTTGCCGGTGATAACCGTCGCAAATTCTCCAATGGTGGTGGTTGTCCAGTGCCCACCAATCTTTTCGGGGCTGGGGGTGGTCGCAGCGAGAGCATGATCCAGCGAGGCTTCAGCCGCTTCGTTGACATCGATTTCGCGAGCTATCGCTTCATCGACCGACCGCAGCACCTTGGCGATCCGCCGCTGCTCGTCGAGCGGTGGAAGAAGAACGGAAGTGGCGAGATAGGCGGCAAAGTCGAGATTGCGGATGCCGGTTGTCGCCTTCTGGAGGTTCTCCGTGCCTCCCGCCGCATAGAAGCCATCGAGAAGATAGTAGGCGAACCAGCCATCCACCTCCTGCCGAACGCGAAGAATTTGGAGGAAGTTGGAGGCGGAGAACACCCCGTCTGCTTCAAATCTGTTGACCCGGCCAACTGGTTGAGCCGGGCTTCCACCTGATCTCTCCAACAGAATATCGCCCGCCGCCAATCGCTTCTGGCCAAGCTTTTTCTGATCAAATTTCCGGGGAGCGGCAGTCTCGTATTTCAAACCACCAGACTTCAAGAAGTTGGCGGAGCGCAACACGAACACGTTGCTTCCGTCGCCTCCATCCTCGCCCCAATGGCCCGGTGTGTTCACCGCAAATAGCGAGCCGATGTCTGTCGCGGACCACCCTTCGGGCATCTCATCCGACATAGCCGAGCCTTTTCAAGTGCCCGAACATGGCCGCTTCGGCCTCGTCGCGCTTGGCGATAAGGTCTTGGAGCTTGGCGACCTCGGCGGCCACATCCACGGCTTCAGCGTCGGCGCCAGTTTGGACATAGCGGCTGATGTTGAGGTTGGAGCCGTTGGCCTCGATCTCATCGACCGGCACAACGCGCGCCAGCCTGTCGATGTCGGCGAAGCCGTGGAAGGCGTCGGCCAGCGTCCGCACATTGGCGTCGGTGAGATGGTTTTGGGCCTTGCCCGGCGTGACGGTGGCATCGCCGTTGACCACCAACACCTTGCCCTTCCGCTCGGCGGGCTTGGTCTTTCGAATGATCAGGATCGCTGCCGGAATGCCCGCGCCATAGAACAGGTTGGGCGCCAGACCGATCACCGCCTCAATGATGTCGGCCTTCAGCATGGCTTCGCGGATGCGGCCCTCGGCACCGCCCCGGAATAGCACGCCGTGCGGCACGACGACCCCGAGCATGCCGTCGTCCTTCAGCGAGGCGATCATGTGCTGGACGAAGGCGAGGTCGCCATAGCCCTTGGGCGGCACGCCATACACGTCGCGGCCGAACGGATCGCCGTTGGTCCAGATCTCGTGGCCCCAGACCTTCTGCGAGAAGGGCGGGTTGGCCAGCACGCGGTCATAGGCGCCGATGCCGGGCACGAATTCCTGCGCGCGCGGGTCGTATCGCTTCGGATCGAGGATGGTGTCGCCCTTGGCGATGAAGGCGTCGTCGATGTCGTGGAGGAAGAGGTTGATCTGGGCGATGGCCCAAGTGTCGAGTTCCTTCTCCTGTCCATAGAGCGACAGGCTGCGCGGGTCTTGGCCCTTGTCCTTCAGGTGCTGGACCGCCTCCAGCAGCATGCCGCCCGAGCCGCAGGTCGGATCGTAGATCGACATGCCCGGCTGGGGGGCGAGGCATTCGACAATCAGCTTCACGACCTGCCGAGGCGTGTAGAACTCGCCGCCCCTCTTGCCCGCGCCTTCGGCGAACTGCTCGATCAGATACATGTAGGCGTCGCCCAGCATGTCGGGCGGCACGTCACTGTTCCGCAGCCGGTGCTTCTCGAAATGGGCGAGCAGCCGCTCCAGACGCGCGTCGGGGAACCGCTCCTGATTGGCAAAGTCCACATCGCCGAACACGCCCTGAAGGCGCATATTCGCGTCCATGAGGGCGGCGAAGGCGTTGTTCAGATGCTGACCGATCTGGGTGGCGTGCTTCCTGACCGCATTCCAGTGATGCTGCGGCGGGACGTGGAAGCGGTGCTCGTCAGGATCGGCCGCCTCCTCGCGGTCGCCGGTCTCGGCCAGCAGAACCTCGAACTCCTCGTCCCACACGTCGCAAAGGCGCCGATAGAACAGCAGGGCGAAGATGTAGTCCTTGAACTTCCCCGCATCGACATGGCCGCGAAGGATGTCCGCCGCCTGCCACAGATGCCGTTCAAGTTCCGATTGCGTAAGCGTAGCCACTGAAGCCCCCAGCGCGATGACCGCACGGGATCGTTGAATCGACTGAGGAGCGAGCGGTCAACCGATTAGGCACACCGCACGTGTTTTGACCGGCGTCGGTCGCGTCAGGTTCAGGCGAAGGGCTTAGTATCGCGAGCCGCATGCTTGAGGAAAGCTGCATTGATCGAGCCGAAAAGGCTCTCAAACCGGTCGAGCGAATCTGATGACAGAACGGACGCAGGATCGTTGGCCATCTTGGTCAGGAAGAGGCGCGTCGGCCGGGTTTTATGGAACTCCAATCCGACTTCTGAGAATGCCAGTTCGACGCGCTTGGCGATCCTTGGAACATGGCTGTTTAGGGTGAGCTTCTTGCCCTTCAGTTCCTTCGCATAGCTTTCTCGAACGAGGCTTTCATATGTGCTGGGATCGAGCAGGTCTTCGATGTCGCACTCTGAAGGCGCGGCACCGCTGGGGAAGGCGCCGCTGACGAAGACCACGTTATCGCCACGGATTAGTTTGCCCTTCACGAGGTCGTCTCTCGTGGCCTTCGCATCCTTCTCATCGTCGAACAGGACCAGCACGTTAAGCTGCTCCGAGGTGAGCAGAGCCACCATGTAGTGGACCTTCTGCGCGCCACCCGCCGGGGTGATCGTCAGGTCGCCATGGAGTCCGGTTTTGCCGAGATCGTTCAGATGCGCTGACACCGCCGAGAGTATCCAGAAGTCCGTGACGCCTTCGACAACAAGATTGTTCGGGCCGACAAACAGGCTCTGAGCGAGATCGTAGCCCAACGCCGCCTGAAGGGGAAAAAGCGTGCGAGCGTCACCAGTCGGATCATTCGAGACTGTGGTGCCGACGCCCTCCGCGATGTTCACGGTTCGCACGGAGTCCAATCGGTGCGTGGGGACCATGAAGGGCGAGTGGGTTGTGTAGAGAATCTGGTTCACGAAATCGTCTTCAAGGTGCTTGAGCAGATCACCCTGCGACTTGGCGTGAAGGTAGAGACCGGGTTCGTCGAGGAGCAGGATTGCGTCATCCGCATCGCCGCCATCCGTGTCGGCTGCGAAGACGATGTAAAACGCGAAGAACCACTGGAAGCCACGGCTCCGCTCGTCGAGATTTACCTCGACGTCGTATATGGCGTTCGGGTCCGAAATCAGTGTGTCGAAGTGCTGAGCGTCGAGGTTGAAACGGACTTTTAGCTGGCGGTCCTTCCAGCGTTCCCGAATGGCTGTCGTGACTACAGCCCCGGCGCGATTCACCAATTGCGCTCGGGTTTCCTGATCGTTCGATTGGAAGAGCGTCTGAAGCTGTTCGGGGTCCAAACCCGCGACCTTGCAGAGCTTCTGGAAGTTCCGGTCGGCGTCCGTTGTCCCGCCATGTTGCTGTCGAGACAGGTAGGCCGCGATGTCCTGATGGCCCTCAATCTCAGGATAGTCGTCGAGATAGAGGAACACCGGCAGCAGCCCCACCAACCAGTTCCGAGCCGCCGCATGAGCGTCTTCGTCCTTGGGGATCGCTTCGGCTCGATCCTCAAGGGAGATCACATATGCTTCTTGTGTCTCACTCAGTTCGGCATCGGCCGTGGCCAGCGCGACGCGAAGCGTTGCGAGAACTGGCTTCGCCGCCTCAGCCCACGCTTTTTCGCTCGTCTTGGCCACAATCTCGGCATCGAAGGTATCGGCCGCTGCTTCCAGAGCCGCCTTTGCGGCCTCATCCAAGCCCGCAGCCTTTGCCTTGACCGCCGCCACGATCTTCTTCGCGAGATTTCGGACTTCCGCGATATCAAACGCGCTTGCTGGGACCGCAATATTCACCCAGCGCGTTGCGCCGTATCGACGCCCGATCTCGACCTCGGTCACCCCGCTGGCACGAGGCCATGTGGCCGCAAGTCTTGCCTGTTCTGACGGCGTAAGCGTCCATTTTGTGGAGACGACCTGAGTTAGGTCTGAGCACTCAGCAAGTTTTCTGTGGCGCGGAAAATCCTTGATGGGGTTCAGCTTGGCAAAACCCTCGGCGGGATTCAGAGTGTGCAATCCTCGAAGAAGATTGGATTTGCCGCTTTCGTTCCGGCCCAGTAGGGCGGTGATCCGTGATGCGTCGATGTCACCGCTGTCGTTGATCGAGCGGAAGTTGGTGATGCGAAACGACTTTAGCTGCATGGCGCGTCACGCGCCCGAAGGCGCAGTCTCCCGTTGGCTTTTTGCAGCACACGCAGAGCTACCCGCGCATGCAGACCCGAACCATCGCGCGATTCTCGGCCTCATGCGAATCGGCGTTCGCCGAGCTTCTAACTCTGCGCGATGCAATCGGCTGGCCGCAGATAAATACCGGAAAGGAGACCTCCGGTATGACGATCTACCACCACTTTCTCGAACGCGGCCTGACTGACTCTCGAAGGCACTTTTCGTCCGCTTGGCTCTGCCGAGCGGATAACTACCTCTGTCTCCGGGCGGGGCGTGAAGCGTCTGCTGACGCTCTGGTCGAACTCTTCCAGACCCTCTGGCGTGAAGGCCGTATCATGCTCGCGGCGAGGGTCGCGTGGGCGGTGCTTTGGCTCCCAGAAGGGGCGCGTCGATGAATGACGACGACCTCTTGTTTGGCTTAGATGACCTCGAACGATGGAAGCGAGGTGACCACCCAGAAGATTGGCTCGAACAGCGCAAAGACCTTCTTGTTGCGCGGTGCCAAGCCCAGACGGCGCGGCTGGAGCAACTTCTCGCTACCGCCAACCGAGCATTGGTTGCGCGTCTCAACGAGCCGCTCTGAAACCTGCCACGGCCGCCCCGCTGAAATGATCGGCTTCTGCCTCGCATTCGAAAGGCTCGATTCCAAATCCGGCCTCGGCAGCAATGGTCCTCACAAAAATCCAGTCGCGAGGCAGGACGCTGAACATCCAGCCATCGTGACCTTGATCAAGGCGGTATGGCACGCTGTGAGCGTCGAGTGCTTCGGCCATTGGGCCGGGCGTCTGACGTTCAGCCCAAGCGATAATCCGCATGTGCTTTACTCCTGACTGGTTTAGGCAGCACGCCGGAGGCTCATGCGAGCCTTGGCCATGCGGTCGAGGAAAATGCGCGGCATGACGCCGCCCGGCGGAATGAAGTCGGGCTGATCGGGGCTGACCAGCATTGCCTTCATGTCTTTTGCCCAGAGGCGAGGTTGCTCGGGGTTGTAGGAGATGAACTTGGCGACAGCCTTGAGCGTCCGGGGCGACCCGTCCTCCAGTCGAAGGAGGTTCACCGTGAACCACTCCAGCGCACGGTCCTGAATAGCTGGAGAGATTGATGTTCTCTCGTCAGGCTTGTGGAGCATGCGCTGGCAGATCGCGAGATAGCAGGAGTATTCCCACGCAGTCAGGCGATCTGCGCCGATGTAGAGAGGTGCGACGCGCGACCGCAGCGCGCTGACGTGGGGCCGCATTTTCGGCTCGAACTGCCGGTCGTCCCGCAAGTCCTTGTTGGAGGTCAGGACCAGCGGTGCAGTCAGGGGTATGCGAACGACCTGCATCACCAGTTTGCCGTCTTCGTCTGGTTCCCTACGCTTGGTTGTCCAGACCCGGTTCCCCGCCTGATCCATGGCCTCCTTGAGGATATTGGCCTGTCCTTCCGACTTCAGCACGTTGTCGGCCTCTTCGAGGATCAGCGGCTGGCGGTTGCGGTGCGCCATCTCAAAGGCGTCGAGAAGCTGGCGTTGATCGCCGTGCTTGAAGAACAGTCCCTTCAGACCGGCCGCGCTGAGTGCTTGGCGGATCGCTTCGCTCTTGCCCATGCCGGGTTGCCCGCACAGGATCGCTCCGGTTTCGGCCGTCTTGGTCTTGTCGAACACATAGCCGAGCTTCCGCGCGGCATCGTCGATGTCGTCGCACAGGGGATTGGTGGTCGGCACCGCCTCCCAGTCCTCCAGTGTTTTGCGGACTGTTCCGTCCGCTCCTTTCGTCTTCGTCATTCTCGTCGTCCTTCATGTTTGTGGCCGTTGGGGCCGATTTGTTGATGTTCACGCACGTCGCATTCGGTTGGTTGGTGGGCGCCCACAGTTCATCGCTGCCCCGAAGCAGTGTTCGGAGCGGTAGTCGTCGTATCGGGATGGAAGTCCCGTCAGAGGTGAGGACGATCCCTCGCCTCGGGTGGTGCTGAGACCTTGGATGAGGTCTCTACGGGAGGGCGTGATAACCCTCCTCGGTCTGGCCAGACATCAATAGAATACGCGGACTGATGTCATTGACAACCAAAGGCAATTTGCCAAATCTGTCCTCGCATTTTGCGTGGATGGCGGATTTGGCAATGCCGGTCGAGCGAAGGACCGAGTCTGGCAAAGGGTCAAAACGCTGCGGGGCAAGTTTGGCAAGTCCACGCAGGTCATGGGTGCGATTCTGGCAAACTTAACGGCTGGTCTGCGACGAGTTTGGCAACGAAATAAATTTGAGCCAGCCGATGCCGTCACCCCGGAAGTCCGAGAAAGAGAAGCAGCGGGAGCAGTTGTCCGCCCTGCTGGGGGAGCCGGTCTTCTTGCGGGACGAGGCCGCACCGATGGTTCGGTTCACTCCCGACACCATGAACACGGAGCCGCACAAGCGACCTCCCTACTTCCAGAAGAAGACGGGGAGCACGGCTCTTTATCCCGAGTCTTGGCTCAAAGAGTTCGCCCGGACAGGGCAGGTGGTATCTCCCACTACCGGGAAGGTGATGTTCGGGGCGCACCCGTGGCCTCCTGCGCCGCCGACTTCGGCGTCCGCTGTTCCAGCCCCACCGAAGAAGCGGATCAACAAGAAGAAGCGAGATGCCGCGATCTTCGTTCTCGACCTAATCAAAGAGACCGATCCAGAGCGGCGAAGGAAATTCATAGAGGGCGAGCCGGAATAGCCGTTCTCCCAAACACCCCTGAAAACCGGTCCTTCAGCGTCCCGGAAATCCGGGCTTTCAGAACCGTGCGTCGATGTGTTCGACACCATCTGATTTCGAGCACACCGCTCAGCTTGACCGTCATAATGACCAGTGTTTTCCTCCAGCCATGGGACGGCTGCTGAAAAAGCTGCTGATGGATCACCCCGCCTACGACATCCGGCGGGACAAGGACGGCTTCGTGCTGATCGGCAAGCCCGACCACATCGACGAGTTCAGCGATCTGGTGCGCGAGGCGGCTGATCATGCTGGAGAGGACTTCGTGGTCTTCACCACGAGCGATGGCGGCCAAGGCTACAGCCAGATGTTCGTCATGCCGCTGGACGCGGTTGATGCTCGCTGAGCGGAGTCACCTCGAAAACAACGGTTGGGGAACGCGGCCCTGTGATCGGCGTTCAGATCGCATGCGTCTTCCGACCAGCTATAATCGACTGCGGGCTGCGCTGGCCCGAGAGCAGGCCAGCAAGACCTTCGTCGTCGAGCATCGTCAGCACTATCTACGACTCGCCTTTCAATACGACGCCATTGCCGCACTGGAAGCGGAGCGACCGCGCCTGACGGCGCCCGCACGACGGCCTGCCGGGATCGTCGCCTCACTTCCCAACTGAGCCGTTCTGAACCATCCGACGCCTCACGCCTTCCAAGAACATGGATCGGCTCAACACCCTTCTCGAAGGCTCCCCGGCGTATGGAGTGCTCGACGCCAAGGACGGCGTGGTGCTGTTCCGCCGATCCGGCTTCGAGCAGGAGTTCAACGAACTGGCCGCTGAAGCCGTGGAGGCGGCAGGGGAAGAGTTTGAGGTCATCCCATTGACCAGCGGTGACGACTGCGACCGGCTCTTCATCGCGCCGAGGGAAGAGCGGTCGTTCGCCCGATCTGATTGACGCTCTGCCGATCCATGAGACCCTTACGTTCTCCCAACTGCAATCGGAGAACACCCCTGACCAAGCGCGTCGCGATCTACGCCCGTGTGAGCACGGCCGATAAGAACCAGACCGTCGAGAACCAGCTTCGCGATCTGCTGGCCGTCGCCGAGCGTCAGGGCTGGACCGTCACCGCGACCTTCACCGACGAAGGCATCTCTGGCGTCAAGGGACGTGATCGGCGCCCCGGCTACGACGCGCTGCTCAAGGGCGTGGCGCGCAAGGACTTCGAGCAGATCATGGCGTGGAGCGTGGACCGCCTCGGCCGGAGCCTCCCCGACCTCGTGGCTTTCCTGAACGACATCCAGTCCAAGAATGTGGACCTCTACCTGCACCAGCAGGGCCTCGACACCTCGACGCCTTCAGGCCGGATGATGTTCCAGATGCTGGGCGTCTTCGCGGAGTTCGAGCGGGCCATGATCCGCGAGCGCATCCTCGCAGGGCTTCGTCGAACGGCCAAGAAGTCCGGGCGGAAGCCTATGCCTGACGACCGTGTGGAAGCGATCAGGAGGTCGTTGATCGACGGGCTGGGCATCCGTCGCACCGCCCGCCT
>NZ_JBJURM010000053.1:0-19470 GCF_046097995.1 Rhodococcus sp. 5A-K4 | reverse complement strand
CGGTCGGCGAGGATTCGGAGCGCAACGAGTTCTACGCCTCGAAAGGCTTGTACGGCAGAGTGACCGTGAAGGGTGATCTGGATGCTGTGAACGGGGACCGTCTGATCACGTTGCTGTCGAGCCTGTCCGCTCCGACACCGGAGAAGGACGGCGTGAAGGACACGCGTACTCCGGCATTACGGCGGGCGGACGGGTTTTGCGAGTTGTTGCGCCGTTACGAGGGGGCGGGGTTGGGCCCGGTCGAAGGCGGCGTGAAACCACACATCACGGTCACCGCATCGGCGAAAGACATGACGGACCTCCAAGCGTTGAAAGACCTCCTGCCGTCCACCGAGGAGCTGGGGTTCGCGTGGACCGATTGGGTAGGGCCGATCAGTATCGATACTGCCCGGATGCTGGCGTGCGACTGCACCGTGACGCGGATCTTGTTGGATGAGAACGGTGTTCCGCTCGACTGCGGCAAGGAAGCGAGAACGGCGACTGTTCCGCAGCGCCGGGCGTTGGCGGTTCGTGATGGCGGGTGTGCATTTCCGGGGTGCGGAACACCCTCGGGGTGGTGCGATGCTCACCATATTGTTCACTGGAATGATGGTGGCCCAACGGATCTCGACAATCTGATCTTGTTGTGCGGTCATCATCATCGGACGCTGCATCATACGGAGTGGCGGGTGGAGATCGGCCCGGATCGGAAGTCGGTGTTCTATCCGCCGATGTCCGTTGACCCGTATCAACAGCCGATCGGCGGGAACAGCCCACCCACAGCAGCCTGAAGTGAAACAACTCGAGACGTGAGCACCGGGGCACCGCCATGCCCCGGTGCTCGAGCCCGCCTTTGGGAGTCTGGGTGGTTGGCTGGGTGGCTGTGTGTCAGCTCAGCGACTTCTTGAACCCGATGTGGGAGGCGACAAATCCGAGTCGCTCGTAGAAGTCGTGAGCTTCCTTGCGAGTTTGATCCGAGGTGAGCTGCGCCAGGAACGCGCCGCGCCGGGCACCTTCTTCGCAGGCCCAACGGATCATCGAACTGCCGATGCCCTTGCTCCGGTAATCCTCGTGGACGCGAACAGCTTCGATCTGCAGTCGTGTCGCCCCCATTCGGCTCATACCCGGAATGAAGGTCAATTGCATGGTGCCGATCACTGCGTCACCGACCAGAACGGTGACGAGTAGTTGCGCCGGATCCTCGTCGATTCGCTTGAATGCGTCCTCGTAGATCGTTCGGGCCTCGGGGTTGGTCGTCTCCCGGGTGCTCCCGATCGGGTCGTCGGCGAGCAAGTCGATCAGTGCTTCCACGTGTCGAATCTCGGCCCGCGTGAGGGTGTACTCCACTCCGCCGGACTGAAATGACGTCGCAATCATCGATGCTCTCCTGAAGAAGAATGAATGTCTGAAATGTCAGACTCTCACGAGTCTCCTCCAGTGCACTCGATCACGTCCAAAAACGCATGAGGGCGTTACCGAGCATGGCGTAGTAGTCGGACACACCGCTCAGTTCGAAGATCCAGTAGATCGCATCGAAGAAGACGACATTGATCTGCGGGACAAACAGGAGCGCAACCAGCAGGAGCAGTCCGTACGGCTTGAACTGGTCGAGTTGGTGTCGTGTGTTGGGCGCGAGGTAGGGCTCCAGCGCGTTGTAACCGTCCAGACCGGGGACTGGTAGCAGGTTCAAAACTGTTGCCATGACCTGCAAGAAGGCCAGGAAACTGAGGCCGGCCCAGAACGTCAGATGCTCGGCCGATGAGCCGTACGTACGTATGACGACGAGGAGAATTACCGCGGCGACGGCGTTCGTGAACGGACCGGCGAGCGATATTCGCGCCTGCACCTTGGGCGGGAACATCCCGGTGCGCAGGTACACGGCGCCGCCGGGAAGCCCGATGCCGCCCAAGGCGATGAACAGCACCGGCAGACCGATCGAGAGCATCGGATGGCTGTACTTGAGCGGGTTGAGCGTCAGATAACCACGAGCCTCGACGTCGGTGTCTCCGTGACGCCACGCCAGATATGCATGGGCGAACTCGTGCAAGCACAGCGTGACTACCCAGCCGGCGACCACGAGGACAAAAACACCTGCGCGGCCCGCGATGGAACCCCACGTTGAGTTCCAAGCGACAATTCCAGCGATGACGGTGATCGCAACGACGCCCAGGAAGACGGGGCTCGGCCGAACCGCCGACCGTGCTGCTCCGGTTCTCACCTGACCAACAACCAAGTCTTGTCGTGCCGGTAGAAGGTCGAGCGCTTGAGATCGCGTGGGTTGGACACCCCGTCGCGAACCAGATGCGCTGCCGGCGAGCCCAGCTGAATGGCTCGGCCTTCCAGCCAGCGTCGCCCGCTCCAGCGGCTCTTGCGGTCGACCGATGCCTTGATCCCGGGGAGCTTGGGGCTCGGCACAATCCGGATACCGGGGACTGTGCCGGAGAACAGCTTGTTGTCGTCGACGTACGCCTCGCCGATCAATTCGGCGGCATCGGCCGGACCCGTGACAGTTGCCGCACCGACCAGCGCGATTCCGGCGTCGTCGCGAATGAGCGGCACGGTGTGGACTGTGCCTTTCAACGCCGTGCGCGCCGCCCGGGCACCGGTTGCGAGTTTGTACGCGTCGGTTGCGTCGGACCTGTTCTCGGTGACGTAGGCGAGTTCGACGTTGAGTCGCTCCAGTCGCATCAACCGTGTCAATGCCGCGGCAAACGCGCCGTCGTTACCCACGACGATCAAGCGAGGCTCCGTGACGACCTGCAGTTGGGACAGGGCCTCGTCGAAGTCCTGCTTCTCCGGAAGTTCAGGGACAGTGAACGACGTGAGTTCACCCAGGGGGAGTGGAACCGGCGAATCGCCACATTTGAGCACCACAGGGGTCAAAGCCACTCCTAGCTCGATCAAGACTTCTTCTCGGGTAGTGGGACCTCGCCACCCTTCCCCGAAATGGCCGTCCGAATCACTGCCGACGATCTTAGTGCGAGTCTCTGTGTCGACTCGCAATCGTGATGGTCACCGGCCAAATTCTGGACCGTCAGGTCTGGTCTGGTGCTCTGGGCTAGACTGCTCCTTCGGTCACTGCAACAGTTCGGCGCTGCATCATGTGCGCGGAAGCCAGGCAGTACCAATGCGGCGGGACAACTGCTGCACGTCGACCGTAGGAGACAACGTCATGCCGGCAATCGTCCTGATCGGCGCCCAGTGGGGCGACGAAGGTAAGGGCAAAGCTACAGATCTACTGGGCGAGCAGCTTCAGTGGGTCGTGCGATACCAGGGCGGTAACAACGCCGGACACACCGTGGTTCTGCCGAACGGTGACAAGTTCGCACTGCACCTCATCCCGTCCGGAATCCTCACCCCCGCCGTCAACAACGTCATCGGTAACGGTGTCGTCGTCGACCCGGGTGTGTTGCTGACTGAATTGGCAGGCTTGGAAGAGCGCGGTGTGGACACGTCCCGCCTGCTGCTTTCTGCTGATGCGCACCTGATCATGCCGTACCACGTGGCCATCGACAAGGTCACCGAACGCTTCCTGGGAGCGAAGAAGATCGGCACGACCGGCCGCGGTATCGGCCCGTGCTACCAGGACAAGATCGCCCGTGTCGGTGTCCGTGCTGCGGACGTCCTGGACGAGAAGATCCTGACCCAGAAGGTCGAAGCAGCACTCGAATTCAAGAACCAGGTGCTGGTCAAGATCTACAACCGCAAGGCACTCGACCCGCAGCAGGTCGTCGAAGAGGTACTGACGCAGGCCGAGGGTTTCAAGCACCGCATCTCGGACACGCGCCTGGAGCTCAACCTCGCCCTCGAGCGCGGCGAGACCGTCTTGCTCGAAGGTTCGCAGGGCACTCTGCTGGACGTCGACCACGGCACGTACCCGTACGTGACCTCGTCCAACCCCACCTCGGGTGGTGCGGCGGTCGGTTCGGGCATCGGTCCCACCAAGATCACCACGGTGCTCGGAATCCTTAAGGCGTACACGACGCGTGTCGGTTCCGGTCCGTTCCCGACGGAGCTGTTCGACGATCACGGCGCATACCTGGCGAAGCAGGGCGGCGAGGTCGGTGTCACCACCGGACGCGCTCGTCGTACGGGATGGTTCGACGCTGTCATCGCGCGTTACGCGACGCGCGTCAACGGCATCACCGACTACTTCCTCACCAAGCTGGACGTGTTAAGCAGCCTCGACACCGTGCCGATCTGTGTCGCGTACGAGGTGGACGGTGTCCGCCACGACGAAATGCCGATGTCGCAGAGCGACATTCACCACGCCAAGCCCATCTACGAAGAGATGCCTGGCTGGTGGGAGGACATCTCGGAGGCTCGCACCTTCGAGGAACTGCCGCAGAATGCGCAGAACTACGTGCTTCGGCTCGAAGAGCTTTCGGGTGCGTTCATCTCCTGCATCGGTGTCGGTCCCGGCCGCGACGAGACGATCGTCCGGCGCGAGATCGTCCGCTAGTTCGTTCCCTCGAAATCCCCGCTCCTGCAAGCAGGAGCGGGGATTCGTGTTTCAAGCCAGCTTCGACAAGTGTGCGGTGACGGTCTTCCAGTCGGGAAACTCGGTGCTGCCGAACTTGATCCACTCGCCCTCGAATCGATCTGCGCCGTTTGCTCCGCGGTCGTCGACGAGGTAATCGCCTCGATTGAGGTGCTTGTGGTGCGAGAGGATCAGACGTTTGTACGCGACGCTGCCCTCCTCCATGCCGAGGTGCTCTTGGACCCACAGAACCTTGTCGTGCCAGGCTGTGGCGTTCTTCCACGGCGCTGTCGAGAGGATGTAGGTGTCGAACTGCTGCGCCAGTTGGTGGTAGGCGTCGATAGCACCGTCGAGAGGATCCATGCGAGAGAAGATGTGTGGCGCTTCGTCGAGGTCGTTCTTGTACTTCTCCCGGACGCCGTCGGTCAGGCGATCGATGCCCGACTGGAAGTTGACCAAGGTGTTGTCGAGATCGATGTAGAGGATCTTTTTGGAAGCCGACATGCAATCCCTCTCTGGAGACTTTCTGAGTGCGAAAAGAGTCCAGTTTTACGCAACTGGACTGAGATCAGTGAATTCTTCCCCTTGATCACAATCGCACGGAGGTCTGACAGAGTTGATCTCGCGGTCTGAAGTCTTGTCGTGGAAGATGCCGCCGAGGGGTGCTGCCAGGCGAAACTGCTCCAAACGAATGTAAGTACCTTCACCTTCGGCGGGCGCGAAGAAGTAGACGAGCGCCACGAAGAGTCCGATGCCGATCAGGGTTGCGAAGGTAGTCATGGACATATGATCAACTCGACTGGTATTGAGTTACATAGCCAAGTTGTCGATACTGGACTGCATGATGACTCGAGTTCTCGGTGCCCGTTCGCTTGCGCGCGATCTGGGGTCCTGGCAGGAAGAGTCTGGGCGCAGGCCCGCGTACCGTGCGCTTGCCGACGGTATCCGCCTGCTCGTGCACGACGGTCGCGTTCCGCTGGGGGTCGCACTGCCGAGTGAGCGTGAACTTGCGGCGGTGCTCGAACTCAGTCGGACCACGATCACGTCGTCGTACTCGGTGCTGCGAGACGAGGGGTATCTGATCAGCCGGCAGGGTTCGCGAAGCACCGTGGCTTTGCCCGCCGGCGCGCGGCCGAACGGGTTGATGTTCCGCTCCCATCAACCGGGGCCGAGTGGGCCCGTCGTCGACCTCAGTTACGCGGCGATGGCAGCTCCCGCCGCTCAGGTCGAACTGGCGTATGCGTCTGCGCTGCAGGAACTTCCGAACTTCCTGCCCACGCACGGGATGGAACCGGTCGGGATCGCCGACTTGCGTGACGTGATCGCGCAGCGCTACACGGCGCGGGGTCTACCCACCACCGCCGAACAGATCATGGTGACCTCGGGTGCGCAGCACGCGCTTCGATTGTTGCTGTCGGTGCTCACCTCACCCGGCGAGCGAGTGCTGGTCGATCATCCGACGTACCCCAATGCGCTGGAAGCGATTCGGCGAAACGGCGCTCGGCCCGTACCGGTTCCGGTCCGACCGGAGTTCGCGGCGGCCGGAGCCTGGGATCTCGACGGGATTCGAAGTGCAGCAAGGCAAACCGCTGCCAGAATGGCGTACCTGATTCCCGACTTTCACAACCCGACCGGCCTCTGCATGGACTCTTCCGGCCGCGCCGAGCTTGCGAAGATTGCGCACGAAACGCGAATGACTCTGGTCGTCGACGAGACGATGGTGGACCTGTGGCTCGACGCACCGCCGCCGGCACCGGTCGCCTCACATGGGCGAGGCGCGGCGAAAACCGAAGTGGTGACGCTCGGTTCGACCGCGAAGTCGCTGTGGGGCGGGCTACGTGTCGGTTGGATTCGCGCCGATGCCGCGCTCATCACCCAGTTGGTGGGGGCGCGTGCCGCGGTCGACCTCGGTACTCCCGTCATGGATCAGTTGGCAGCCGCTTACTTGCTCGCCGACGACCGCTCGTTGCTCGAACAGCGTCGCGAAGTTCTGCGAGAACAGCGTGCGGTACTCCTCGGTGCAGTGGCAGAGCATCTGCCGGACTGGCGTCCCACCATCGGCTCCGGCGGAATGTCGGTGTGGATGCGAATGTCCGCGCCAGTCTCGACGGCGTTGGCGGCGGTGGCACCCAACTTCGGTGTACTCCTTGCCGCCGGCCCCCGTTTCGGCGTCGAAGGTGCGTTCGAACGATTCATCCGCGTGCCGTACGCACGTTCTCCCGAGGACCTCATTCGCGGCGTCGCGTCCATCGCCGCTGCGTACGACACCCTCGCGACGGATCGCGACACGGCAGACCAACGAATGGTCGTCGTCTGAGAACTGGGTACACACCCTGAAAGTGGTGTGAAACCAGGAGGTAGGGCATGACGGCGGTAGACGGTACAGGCGCAGCGGGAACCAGTGCGGCGGACGCGCTCGCAGAACGATTGTTCGCGGCCACGCTCGGGGCGTCGGAGCTGCAGGCTGTGTATCTGGGCGACCGGCTGGGCTGGTACCGCGCGCTGAGCGATCACGGCCCGCTCACGTCGACGGAGCTGGCGGACCGGACCGGGACCGTCGAAAGGTATGCGCGGGAGTGGCTCGAGCAGCAGGCCGTCGCCGGTTATGTGGAGGTCAATTCGGATGCCGATCGCCGGTACAGCCTGCCGCAGGCCCACGCCGATGTTCTGGTCGACGACGAGAACCTGCTTTTCCTGGCGCCGTTGGCGAGGCTGTTCGTCGCGACAACGTCGTCGATGCCGCGTCTACTCGACGCTTATCGTCACGGCGGGGGAGTCACGTGGGAATCGATGGGCCCCGATGCTCGCGAGGGCCAGGCGCTGCTGAACCGGCCGATGTATCTCCAGCAGCTCTGTCAGCAGTTCCTGCCGGTAGTCACCGACCTGCACGCCATACTTGTCGGCGGCGGGCAGGTCGCTGATCTCGGGATGGGGGAGGGCTGGTCGTCGATCGCGCTCGCCCTCGGATACCCGAAGATCGAAGTGCACGGCTTCGACGTCGACGCGGCATCGGTGAACGCTGCCCGTCGTAACGCCCACGATCGTGGGGTGGACGACCGAGTACATTTCTCGTTGGTCGACGTCGCCGGACAGGCTCCTGAGGCCGGGCGAGTCGATGCCGGGACCTACGATGCCGTCTTCGCTTTCGAATGCCTTCACGACGTTCCGGATCCGGTGGGATTTCTGTCCACGGCTCGGGCGATTGCCCAGCCGGGCGCTCCGGTGATCGTCATGGACGAACGAACGGCAGATGTGTTCGATCCCGAGGCGGGTCCGATCGAGCAATTGCTGTACGGATTTTCGCTGACCTGCTGCTTACCGGACAGCCTGTCGCATCCGGGGAGCGTTGCCACCGGGACGGTGATGAGGCACTCGACACTCGAAAGCTATGCCAAGGCGGCCGGTTTCGAGCGGGTTGACGTGCTCCCGATCGAGCACGAGATGTTCAGGTTCTACAGGTTGGGCTGACGCCCCGTGCGTGGTTAGAGAGTCCTGAGGCTCCTTAACCGCGCACGGGGCCGAAGGCCCTAGGTCCAGACCGTGTCGATATCCGTCGCCTCACGCGCCGGCGCAGCAGGCGTCGTGGTGGGCGTGCGCGAGAAGCGCGGTGCGGGAGCATGCTGAGTGACGCCGTCGAGTTCGATGAGCGAACCGCGGGCCGCGATGTGTTCGTTGGACGGAGCCTCGGCGAAAGTCAGGACAGGGGAGACACAGGCGTCGGTGCCGAGGAAGATCTTGGCCCACTCGTCGCGAGTCTTGGACAAGAACTTTTCGGTGAAGAGCGTCTTCATGTCGTCCCACTTGGACGTGTCCATCTGGTGAGGGAGCGTCGCGGGATCGAGTTCGAGGCCCTCGAGCAACAATGCGTAGAACTGCGGTTCGATGGATCCGACGGCCATGTACTTGCCGTCGGAGGTCTCGTAGGTGTCGTAGAACGGAGCGCCGGTGTCGAGGAGGTTGACGCCGCGCTCGTCGGACCAGACGCCGCGACCGCGGAATGCCCACATCATGTGCGAGAGCGCGAGGGTTCCGTCGACCATCGCCGCGTCGACGACCTGGCCCTTACCGGACGTCGAGCGCTCGACGAGAGCCGACAGAATGCCGAAGATCAGGAACATGGAACCGCCGCCGAAATCGCCGACCATGTTGAGCGGCGGGACGGGGCGTTCACCCTTGCGTCCGATGGCGTTGAGGACACCGGTCAGTGAGATGTAGTTGATGTCGTGACCGGCGGCGTTGGCGAGCGGTCCTTCCTGTCCCCAGCCCGTCATACGGGCGTAAACGAGGCGCGGATTGCGCTCCGACACCACGTCGGGTCCGAGTCCCATGCGTTCCATGACGCCGGGGCGGAAGCCCTCGATGAGGACGTCGGCGCGGCCCAGGAGATCGAGAACCTTGGCGACGTCGGCCGGATCCTTCAGGTTGGCCTCGACGATGCGGCGGCCGCGCTTGATCTGGTCGGTTGCGTTCGAGTCCTGCGGAATCTGCCCTGCGCGCTGCACGATGACGATGTCGGCGCCCATGTCCGCCAAAAGCGTCGCGGCGTGCGGGCCCGGTCCCAATCCAGCGAATTCCACGATCCGAATGCCCGCGAGCGGGCCCTTCTTCTCCACAGCTTCTGCAGACACACGCACTCCCAATTCAGACGGTGACAACACTCCTGACTCGACGGTAACGTGTCGAATCGGTCAGGTGTGCTCCGGGGCACTGTGTCCGCCGAGGGAGGCGCCGATCACTAGACGGCGGCACCCTCGAACTGAGCGTTGTATAGACGGAAGTACGCGCCCGCCGCTGCGATGAGTTCGTCGTGTGTGCCCTGCTCGACGATCTTGCCCGCCTCCATCACGACGATCAGATCGGCGTTACGGATGGTGGAGAGCCGGTGCGCGATGATGAAGCTGGTGCGCCCGACGCGCAACGCGGACATTGCTTGCTGCACAAGCTGTTCCGTACGTGTATCGACCGAGCTGGTCGCCTCGTCGAGAATCAGCAGCGACGGCTCCGACAGGAATGCTCGGGCAATCGTGATGAGCTGCTTCTCGCCGGAGCTGATGTTCGATGCCTCCTCGTCCAGCACGGTGTCGTACCCGTCCGGGAGCGTGTGGATGAAGCGGTCGACGAAGGCAGCGCGTGCGGCTTCGTGGATCTCGTATTCACTGGCGTCGAGCCGGCCGTACGCGATGTTGTCGCGGATCGTTCCGCCGAAGAGCCAGGTGTCCTGCAGGACCATGCCGACGTGCTTGCGCAAGTCGGAGCGGCGCATCTGCGAGATGTCGACGTCGTCGAGAGTGATTCGGCCCGAGTCGACTTCGTAGAAGCGCATGAGCAGGTTGACCAAGGTGGTCTTGCCGGCACCGGTGGGTCCGACGATGGCGACCATCTGCCCGGGCCGAGCCGTCAGGTACACGTTCTCGATCAACGGCTTGTCCGGCTCGTAGCGGAACGAGACGTTCTCGAACTCGATGTGTCCGACGTTGCGATGGCGTCCGGCAGGCTCGGGCATTAGTGGCACGTCGATGTCGGGCGACTGCTCGGGTTCGTCGAGAAGCTCGAAGACCCGCTCGGCCGACGCTGCTCCGGACTGCAGGCTCGTCGACATGGACGCGATCTGCGTGAGTGGTTGGCTGAACTGGCGCGAATAGACGATGAACGCCTGAACGTCACCGAGTGACATGTTGCCGCTGGCGACCTTGAGTGCGCCGACCACAGCGAGCAGCACGTAGGTGATGTTTCCGACGAAGTTCATGACCGGCATGATCAGGCTGGAGAGGAACTGTGCGCCGAAGGACGCGTCGAGGAGTTTCTTGTTCTGCTCGGCGAATTCACGCTCGGCTTCGGCCTGATGCCCGTACACGCGTACCAGGTCGCGACCGCTGTAGTTCTCTTCGATCTGTGCGTTGATCTTGCCCGTCTCGGTCCACTGAGCCTTGTACAACACCTGTGCACGCTTGGCGACCCTGGCAACGAGGAGCACCGATACCGGCACCGCGATCAGTGCGATCAGGGCGAGCATCGGAGAGATGACGAACATCATCGTCAGGACGCCGAGGACGGTGAGCACCGACGTCAGGAGCGAGGTCAACGTCGACGACAACGTCGACGAGATGTTGTCGATGTCGTTGGTGACGCGGCTGAGGATCTCGCCGCGCGGCGTCTTGTCGAAGTATGGAAGGGGGAGACGGTGAAGCTTCGCCTCGACCGATGCACGCAGGTTGTAGATGGTCTTCTGGACGATGATGTTGAGGAGGAATGCTTCCAACCAGGCAAGTAGCGACGAGAGCAAGTACACGACGATCGCGAGCATGACGACTTTGCCGATGGCGTCGAAGTTCAGACCTACACCGGGAACGACGTCGGTCGAGTTGGCGACGAGGTCGGCGAACGTCGAATTTCCTGATGCGCGGATCGCCTCTGCTGCCTGATCGCGGGTCAGTCCGGCGGGCAGGCTCTTGCCGATGAACCCGGCGAAGATGAGGTCTGTCGCGTGACCGAGGATCTTCGGCACCGCGACGGAGAGCGCGATGCTGGCGATCGTCGCAACGACGACACAGACGACCGCAAACTTGTGTGGCTGCAGAAGCGAGAGAAGCCGCTTCATCGTCGCCTTGAAGTGGCGAGGTTTGGTGTCCGTCGCGGTCAGCGCGGGCTTCGGCTCTTTGTCGGGCTTCTCGGGGTTACTCGACTTCGCATCCCCGTCCGCGGATTCAGGTTCGCTCGGGATCTTGGCGAACACCACCGTCGGGGCATCGTCGAAGTACTGGCTGTTGGGGCTGCCCCACGTCGGGTCCTGCGGGCTGGTCATGCGCTCATCTCCGCGGGAATCTGGGAAGCCACGATCTCTTGGTACGTCGGACAGTTGGCCAGGAGGAACTGATGATCGCCGAGACCGACCGGAGCGCCGTCTTCGAGGACCATGATCTGGTCGGCATCGATGATGGACGCGACGCGCTGCGCGACGATGATGACCGTCGAATGAGTCGAGACCGTGCTGAGTTCGCGTCGGACCGCGGCGTCGGTGTGCATGTCGAGTGCGGAGAACGAATCGTCGAAGACGAAGATCCGGGGTCTGCGGACCACAGCTCTGGCGATGGCGAGACGTTGTTTCTGTCCGCCCGAGAGATTGCCGCCGCCCTGCGCGATCGGAGACTCGAGACCGTCGGACAGTTCCCGGACGAAGTCGTCTGCCTGGGCGATGGTGAGGGCTGCCCAGATGTCGTCGTCGGTGGCGGTCGGGTTTCCGTAGCGGATGTTGCTCGCGATCGTGCCGGCGAACAGGTACGCCTTCTGGGGCACGTATCCGAAGTTGGCGAAGAGTTCGTCTTGATCCCAGCCACGCACGTCCAAGCCGTCGACCAGGACGGCGCCGGCCGTGACGTCGAACAGTCGGGGGATGAGTGAGACGAGGGTCGATTTGCCACTACCGGTACTGCCAACGATCGCGGTGACCGTTCCTGGCATGCATCGCATCGAGACATTCGACAGGACCGGCGTTTCGGCTCCCGGATACGTGAATCCGGCTCCACCGAACTCGACAACGCCGTAGGGGCTGGTCGGGCGAAGGGGCTGGGCCGGTGCGGGCACGGTCGGCTCGGTGTCGAGTACCTCGGTGATGCGGTCGGCACACACGGCCGCGCGGGGGATCACGACGGCCAACATGGTCGCCATGACCACGGACATCAGGATCTGCATGACGTAGGCGAGGAAGGCGCTGATCTGGCCGATCTGCATGTCTCCGGTATCGACCAGATGCGCGCCGAACCACAGCACCGCGACGCTCGACAGGTTGGCGATCAACATGACGGTGGGCAGCAGAACCGCCTGGTAGCGACCGATGAGGAGCGAGGTGTCGGTCAGTTCCTTGTTGGCTTTGTCGAAGCGGATCGTCTCGTCGGGTTCTCGAACGAAGGCGCGAATGACACGCATACCGGTGAGCTGTTCGCGCAGTGATCGATTGATGTTGTCGATCCGCGTCTGCATCGTCCGGAAATGCGGGATCAGCTTGGCCACCACGACCGAGACGGTGATGCCGAGCAGTGGTACCGAAATCGTCAGGAGCCAGGACATCTGCAGGTTCTCGCGCAGCGCCATGATGATGCCGCCGATACACATCAGTGGGGCGCTGACGAGCATCGAGGACGTCAGCATGACCAGGGCCTGGATCTGCAGGACGTCGTTGGTGTTCCGTGTGATCAGCGTCGGCGCACCGAAACTGTTGAATTCGCGATCAGAGAAGCTGCCGACGGCCTTGTAAAAGGCGCCTCGAACGTCGTGGCCGAAGCCCATCGACGATTTTGCCGCCAGATAGGTCGACGCGACCGACGCGATGATCGACGCAAGCGAGACCAGCAGCATGATCCCGCCGGTGGACATGATGAATCCGGTGTCGCCTCGGGCGACACCGTCGTCGATGATCCGAGCGTTGAGCGTGGGGAGGACTAACGACGCGATGGCCCCGAAGAGTTGAAGTGCGAGGACCCCGGCAAGCAACCAGCGGTACGGCGGCAGGTACGCCTTGAGGAGTTTTGCTAGCACGACGGTTCCCGGTGAGTTGCTTCGGTTGCCGCTCGTTCGCGATTGATCACAAGCACACGGTATGACAGATCGTGGTCGAGGTTGGCACCGACTCTGACGATTGCATCCATTTGTCCAAATCGAATGTGATGTCCAACACACTTGAATTCGATATTGGTTTCAGGTCACAGGGCCTGAACTGCTGGTTTACACATTGCTCCAATATGTCACGGTCCTTTTGGATAGAAACAAACTGGACGTACGTATTTAGCTTGGCTACAAAGAGGCGGAGCGAACAAAACGTGCGCCGCGTCATAGATATTCATGCAAGGAGTCACACATGGGATCCCTCGGAAACCTTCTCAAGGCCAACGGCATGGGCTGGGGCATTCTCCAGCTTCTTCCCCTGGTCAACATGCTCAAGACCCTTCAGGGGCTGGACACCGCGAGCTCGAACTCCTGACGTTCGACCACAACAATTCTTCCGAAACAACACAGGAGTAGTCGCATGACCTCAATTCAGAATCTCGACGCCTTCCTCAAGAGCGTTCTCGCATTCGTGACCAAGTTGAACGCGGGATCGGCGGACGGCTCGGGTTCGGCTGGTTCCACTGCCGAGTAATTCTCGGTCCCCACTTCATTTCAACTGCATCCCGACATAAGGAGGCCCGACATGGGTTCATTCGAAGACTTCAGCGGCGTCGTCAAGACGTTCATTCCGGTACTCAAGGACCTGTTCACGGCACTCGGTGGTGGCTCGCTCACCCCGGGCACAGGATCGGCGGCTGACAAGTAAGTCCCGTTTGTCCGAAAGTGTGGCTCGCGGTTGTCTGCGGGCCACACTTTTTGCATTTCAATTGTGAGCTAAATCACATTATAGGATATTTCGAACCGTCTATTTGGCCTCTGAACTGCAATTATGTCAGAAGGTGTTACCGACAGTTCAAGTTGGTAGCTATTCGGTAGCTAGACAAGTGTGGGCAGTCAGTCTATAAATGCAGGCAGCGCCAAGTTAGTGCGCTACATCACAGCTCGGGATGTTGTTCGGGGGGCGGTTCAGCCATCCGCGCGGCAGAAGTTCCCGAACCATCTCGGCCACCGCCTGCGGCCGGAATGGCGCTGGAACATCACACCACCTCACAAACAGGAGAACCTCCTATGTTCGGATCACTCAGCACCCTCGGACCCCTGCTCACCGCGCTCGGAGCTTTCCTCAAGTCCGTTCCCACCGAATCGCTGTCCGGCGAGGGCGAGGGCTCGTCCACCGGTTCACTCTCGGGTCTGTCCAGCGGATCCGCCGAGTAGTCATCCCTTCCGGCAGGTCCATTCGGCTCTGCCAATCGGATTGCATGCAGGTGCCCTCTGTCCACTGTCGTGGCCGGAGGGCACCCGCGTTTGCGGAGATTTTCGTAGTTGCCGTTTTGGCGTGTGAACACAGAACTGTGAGTGGCAGCACCTGCGTACGATGGTTCGACGACATCGGCATACGGTCACCGCGACGTCCGGTGCTCCCGAATTCAGAGGTAGCCGACCGCGAGGTGACGCATGGTAGGGACGAGTCGCTTTCTGCGCCTTCTCCTAGTGCTGGCCGTTGTACTTGCGGCTTCGTTGATCGGCATCCTCACGCGCCCACCAGGTTTGCTCGCGACATTCTGGTGCGCCAACGCCATTCTGCTGGGAATGATGGTCAGATGGCCGGTCCTGATCGAGTGGCCGACGTGGATCGCTGCGGCTGTCGGATACGTCTGCGCTGACCTGATCACCGGCAACTCGCTCTCGCTTGCGGTGCAGTTGAACGGGGCGAACCTCGCCGGAGTCACAGTCGGTGTTCTTGTTCTGTACTACTTGAAGCGCACACCGTTCCGATTGGTCGATTCGCAGTCGCTGGTGTGGATGGTCTTCGTCTCGTTCGTCGCGGCGACTGGTACCGCGGCCACTGCCGGCGCCTTGGACCGGCTCTTACGCGGTCAGTCCTTTACCGACACGTTCTTCCACTGGGGTGCCACCGAGGTCATGGCGTACCTGCTGGTCCTTCCTCTCATTCTCACTCTCACCATCCCGTCGAGCCTTGCCGAGTTCCGCAGCAAACTGACTGCCAAAACCGTCGCCGCTATGAGCGTTCCGCTACTCGCCACTGCAGCCTGCGTGCCGATCGCCCTCAGCATCGAAGGGCCGATCGCGCTGGTCCTTCCGATTCCGGCTCTCCTGTGGTGCGCCACTCGCATCTCGGTTCCGAGCACTGCCTTCGTTTCAGTGGTCTGGTCGGTGTGGTCACTCATGATGGCGGGAAGCGGTCGACTCGATATCGGAGATCAAGCTGCCTCGACGTGGAACGAGGACGTCATCACGTCCATTGCCGTCACGCTGATCGCGTTGGGGCCGATCGCGGTTGCCTGTGCGACCGAGGAACGTCGCGCTGCCGAGCGTGAGCTCTTCCTTGCTGTCGAATTCGACCATCTGACCGGGGTCCTCTCGCGTGGTGCGTTTCTCGGGCATGCGGAATCGGAGCTTGCCGCCGCGGCCCGCACACAATCCCCGGTCGGCCTGCTGATGCTCGACCTGGACCACTTCAAGAGCATCAACGACACGCATGGACATATGACCGGTGACAGCGTTCTCGCGAACTTCGCCGAACGGGCCGCTGACCGATTGTCGGACGGCGATCTGATCGGAAGGCTCGGCGGCGAGGAGTTCGCCATTCTGCTTCCGGACTGCAGCTACGCGCGAGCAGTCGATGTGGCCGAGGCGGTCCGCGGCGCGCAAGTCGAGTACTCGGCCGAATCAGAAGTGACGAGCACCGTCAGTGTCGGCGTCGCGTGGGTCGATCATGCGACGCCGACGTTGACCACCCTCATGAGCGTCGCGGACGAGGCTCTGTACGAAGCCAAGCGCGCCGGGCGCAACCTCGTGAAAGTGCGCCGGCTCGGCAACGATGCATTGCCGCAACGGAATTCCGAGCCGGATATGGCCACCCGCACCTATCGCAAACCTGACATACCACGAACGATCAGGCGAGGATTTGGCCGCGAAGGTGTGGTGGACGGCCGATAACCGCGCTGACCTGCATCGGGATTGGCATATAGTCGCACCCATGCAGCTTGATTCGACGCCTTCGCCCCTGCCGACGCTTCCGCTCCGATTCGGAACTCCCCTGACCGAGAACTCCATCCGCGTGATGATGTTGGGATCAGGCGAGTTGGGTAAGGAAGTTGTCATCGCGTTGCAGCGTCTTGGCGTCGAAGTGATTGCGGTGGATCGGTATCCCGATGCCCCTGGGCACCAGGTGGCTCATCGTGCTCACACCGTCGACATGACCGATCCGGAAGCGCTGCTTGCCGTCATCGAGTTGGAAAAGCCTCACTTCGTGGTTCCCGAGATCGAGGCCATTGCGACGGATGCGCTTGCACTCGTTGAAGAACGCGGGGCCGCGGTGGTCATTCCGACCGCCCGCGCCACCCAGCTCACGATGAACCGTGAGGGGATCCGTCGGCTCGCGGCCGAGGAATTGGGCCTGCCCACTTCGCCGTACGCTTTCGCGGACTCGCTTGCCGAAGTGCAGGCAGCGACAGACCGAATCGGTTTCCCGTGCGTCATCAAGCCCGTCATGTCCTCGTCGGGGAAGGGACAGTCGACGGTTCGATCCGCCGAAGATCTCGACGCCGCATGGGATTACGCGATGGCCGGAGGTCGTGTGAATCACGGCCGGGTGATCGTCGAGGGTTTTGTCGATTTCGATTACGAGATAACACAATTGACGGTTCGCGCCGTCGGTGAGAGCGGTCAGGTCGAGACGTCGTTCTGCGAGCCGATCGGGCACCTGCAGGAGGCCGGTGACTACATCGAATCGTGGCAGCCGCAGCAGATGTCCGCAGTTGCCCTCGCCTCGGCCCGAGACGTCGCCGAGAAGGTGACCACGGCTCTGGGCGGGCGAGGCATCTTCGGTGTCGAGCTATTCGTGAAGGGCGACGACGTCTTCTTCTCCGAAGTGAGCCCACGGCCGCACGACACCGGATTGGTGACTCTGCGGACGCAGAGACTTTCGGAGTTCGAGCTGCATGCCCGCGCGATCCTGGGCTTGCCGGTCGACACGACGCTCACGGTGCCGGGAGCATCGGCGGTGATCTACGGCGGAATGGAGGCCAAGGGGATCGGATTCGACGGCGTCGCCGAGGCACTCTCGGTTCCCGAGACGGACCTGCGGCTCTTCGGCAAGCCCGAGAGCTTCACGCGTCGTCGCATGGGTGTTGCAGTGTCGACGGCCGCCGATGTGCCGACTGCACGCGCCCGTGCTCGCGAGGCCGCGTCGAAGGTGCGTCCCGTCGGATGAGTCCTGTGGCCGAGGTCCTCGTCGGGCTGGTCATCCTGGTCGGTCTGATCGGTGTCGTCGTTCCGATTCTTCCGGGGACACTTCTCGTTTTCGGTGCAATTCTGGTGTGGGCGATCATGACCGGTGGCGCGACGGCGTGGACGGTGTTCGCGCTGTCGACGCTGGCACTGGTGGTCACCGGGATCGTGAAGTACACCTGGCCAGGCAAGCGGATGAAGTCCGGGGGAGTGCCCAACCTGTCGGTGGTGGTCGGCGGCGTCGTCGGCATCATCGGGTTCTTCGTGATTCCGGTCGTGGGCTTGTTCCTCGGATTCATCGTCGGAACGTATTTCGCCGAACTAGCGCGGCTGCGCCGTTACGACATCGCCTGGTCGTCGACGCTTCACGCGGTGAAGGCAGTCGGATTGTCCATGTTGGTGGAACTGTTCGGAGCGCTGATCGCGGCGGGGCTGTGGCTGGGAGCCGTCGCGTTCACTTGAGCGCAGCGGTACCAGGAGCGGGCGTTGTCGCACATGACCGCGGACAGGTCGTCGCCGACAGCTTCGGCGATCACGTCCAGGTCGTGGACCTCGAACGCTCGACGTGCCCGTGTGCCGGGTAGATCGGTGCCGAACATCAGCGCAGCAGGGTTGACCGCGTGGATCTGGCGAAGCACGTCGCCGACGTCGGAGATGGTGGTGCGTCCGAACCCGGTGGCTTTGACGCGTACCCCGCGGTCGACGAGGTTGAGGAGATACGGCAGTCCGCGGGTGGACATTCCCAAGTGGTCGATGCTCACCGCCGGCAATTTGGCGAAGACGGGTTCCAACGACAGCAACAGCGTGGCATCGACGTAGAACTCGGCGTGCCAGCCGACCAGATCGAATGCGCGGTTGGCGAGATCGGCGAGTAGACGCAGGTCGGTGGCGCCTCGGCGCAGATTGAATCGGACGGCGCGCACTCCCAGCGCGTCCAGCGCAACGATGTCTTCATCCGTCGCATCGAGCGGCAAAGCAGTGACGCCCACCCAGCCTTCGCCGAGCTCGGACAAGGCGGCTTTCAGGTATTCCTGGTCATTGCCCTGGTACGACGCGGTCACCACAGCGCCGCCGTCAACACTCAGGCCCTTCAGTGAGGCAAGCCGGGCCCGGTAATCGGCCACGGTGAAGGGCTCAGGCAGGTACCCGTGATTCTCGACCAGCGGGAAGCGCGGGTCGATGATATGCACGTGGGCGTCAAACACGGGGTCTATTTTGCCCTGTTGCCCTGGGTCCCCGCACACACCACCGGCCCGATGTGACCTGGGTCGCGTCGGGCCGGTGGAGGGTTTCTGTTCAGTTACTTCTGCGCACTCAGTTCGCGCGGTCGGGCTCGGATGCCTTCAGCATGTCGTGACGCTCGACGACCTTGATGCGCTCACGGCCTTCGGGCTCGCCCAGGCTGCGCTCGTGCGCGTCGAGGCGGTACCAGCCCTGCCAGGTCGTGTACGGCACCTGCTTGCCTTCGAGGAACTCGATGACGGCGTTCTCGTCGGGGTTCGCAGCGCCGGCGAAGCCGACGGAATCCTCGAGAAGATTCGCGACGGTTTCGTTGGCGTCACCCTTCGTGTGGCCGATGAGGCCGACGGGGCCGCGCTTGATCCAGCCGGTGACGTAGGTGGCCGGCATGAACCGGGCTGCGCCCTCGGCGTTGTCGTCGGCGACGACGCGTCCGGCGTCGTTGGGGACAGTGCCCGCCTGGTCGTCGAACGGCAGCTGCGTGACGTTCTGCGAGAGGTAACCGACGGCGCGGTACACGGCCTGGACATCCCAGTCCTTGTACGTGCCGGTGCCCTTGACGTTGCCGGTGCCGTCGAGCTGAGTGCGCTCGGTGCGCAGGCCGACGACCTTGCCGTCTTCACCGAGGATCTCCGTGGGAGATTCGAAGAAGTGCAGGAACAGTTTGTGGGGACGGGCTCCGACGTCGCGAATTGCCCAGTCCTGCAGCGTATTCGCAACCATGTCGACCTGCTTGGAGTTGCGGCGAGCCTGCTCGGAACCCTCGTCGTAGTCGATGTCCTCGGGGTCGACGATGACCTCGATGGTCGGCGAGTGGTCGAGTTCACGCAGTTCGAGAGGCGTGAACTTGGCCTGGGCCGGGCCGCGGCGTCCGAAGACGTGAACCTCGACGGCCTTGTTGTTCTTGAGGCCCTCGT
>NZ_JBJURM010000052.1:0-23941 GCF_046097995.1 Rhodococcus sp. 5A-K4 | reverse complement strand
CCGCGGCGCTCCTCCCGACGCTTCGCGTCGGGAGACGGAGCGAGTCGCGTCGCTCCCCGCCAGGGAGCCGCTGCGCAGCTCGCAGTGAGTCGAGTGCCGTTGCCGTCGATCGAGTCGCTTCGCTCCTCTGAATTCCGAATCTTGTTTCTCACCAATCGAATTCATCGAAACGTCTGAACCGGTACCCGACACCCGAACGAGGCTGGGGAGGGGGTCACGGAAAGCGCTCCGTCTCCCGTCCACTGCCTCGTCATCATGCTCCCAATCGTACACCCCCACCCACCAAACCGCAAAACAAACCGAAAACATCAAACACCGAAACCCTAATCACCACAACAACATTCGACGTCAACAAAAACGCCACCGTGCACAACCCACGAAACCAACCTAACACCAACCGAATACCGAAACCCACTGCCACACAACAACATTCAAAAACACCTAAAAATGAGCCCCACACCACCCCCACCCGACCCAGCACCACCCGTACCCGAACACCCCGCCGGCCCCGCACAACACCCGGGGTTAGCACCACAGGTCACGTATCAAACCGACTCACTCCATAACAGTTGGCAGTACTACAAATGTTTGACAAAGAAGGCCCCGTTTCCGGGTGCCAGTCATTCACCATGATGTGACGGCTCGGGTAGATCTTCCGAACGGTAGTGACTGATCCAGCTCCTCAGCGTTACTGCATCGTCGACGAGTCGCCACTGGCCCTAGCGGAGTTCCGTCCCCGTCGCTGAAATGGCCTGTGCCGCAATGGTCTGTGCTGCGCGCGCTCCGGCGTACACCCCCCACGGAAGAGTACGCCGGAGCACGTGTTTTCACGGAGGCGGAGTTTCGCGGGTTGGGGTGCGAGCCGGCCTCCGCCGCCACGCGGCGACACCACCGGGTGGAGGGGGTTCGTTGTCGCCGGACACCATAGGCGTCGAGAACAAATATACACGGCCGCAATCTCTGTGCGCTGTCTGCGATTGACGTCTGTTTTCGTAAAATGACTTATCGCCCTTGATGTTTCACGATTTGTCGCGATTGCGCATTTCCCTGGGCATGCAGCGTTTCCGGTGGCAGTGAAAGGTGATGCCGAACGGGCGCGTTATGTGCCTGGATCCTGTTCACGCACGCGGCGGAGTGTGTGAGTGAGTTCGCATGCAGTGTCGATGCCGTGAGTGTGAAGGCTGGAGCTTCGGCGGTCGATGACGTTCGGTTCGGTGTGATGAAACCGCGAAACATCAAGGCGATAAGTCCGTTTCTCTTAGTATGTGGTCGACCCGTGCGAATTGGAGTCAGGGCAGCGATGTAAGTTGTTCTCGGCATTCCGACGTGCCCAGTGACGACGCCCAGACTCCCTCGTTTGGTTGTCACTGCTGGCGGCGGAACTTGGCTCGCGCTACTCGCACGCGAGTTCTGGTCTCCGTCGCTGTGAAACGCACTCCGGTTGTACAGGGGTGTACGCCGGAGTGCCACTCGGATCGGTGAAGCCGTATTCGTTCATTAAGGCGAGGGGTACTCTCGCGGGGGATCGTTTACTTGTTTACTCGATCGAGAAGGCACCGTGTATTCGAACGGTTTTCCTGGTATCGGCGTCGGTGATCACCGCAGATTCTTGTTTCCGGGTCGGCGGGTCGACATGGGAATGCAGGTATGTGTCCAGGGCCATCTGGCCAGTGCGCGCGCGTTGTGGAGGGTTCAGGCTGTATTCGGATCTGTAACCGTGTCTTGTTGTCGGTGTGTGTGGCGGCGAGTGTTCGGCGTGAAGGAGCGTTGTGGATATCGATGATGTCGGGGCCGATGGTGGCCGTGAGTTCTTGAGGGATCGTCTCGACGAGTTGTTCGCTGATCGGCATCTGACGAACCGGAAGGTGGCGGATGCGCTGCGTGTTGCCGGTTGCCAGATTTCGAAAGTGTATGTCTCACAGTTGCGTTCTGGGGCGAGAAGTAATCCGTCTGCCACGATGGTGTCAGCGTTGGCGGCGTATTTCGAGGTGCCACGGGACTACTTTTTCGCTACCCGCTGGTCCGATGAGCGGGACCGGGTTCAGTCTGTGGATCATGACGCTGCCCTCGTGGATGGTTTACCTGAATCCGGTTTGAAGAAGCTGTTGACGTCGGCGATCGGGCTGTCGGGGTCGCAGTTGCGGCTGCTGGAAGCTCTCGCAACGGAATTAGGACGTGCCGAACGCCGCCCGGGCTAGTATGTCGGATTCGGTTTCGAACCAATCTGGTCAGATGTGAAATGGACCCGGATAATCGTTATCCAACGGCCAATGGTGGAGTCGGTGTGTTGTACGTACCTGTGGCGAACGGTCGATCAGACCGATGCGCTCGGCAATGACGAACGCGTCGAACTGGTGCGGTTGCGCAGCAACATATCCAGCGGTCGATGAGGATGTGGAACGGAGTGCCGGAATCCTGGTCCGAGCTCGTCCGGGCCGGAGCACCCGATACTCAGCCGTTACACCGGATCGAGCTGAAAGCGAGTGGGCAGGTTCACGCAGCGCCGCTCCCGGGCATTCTCTCGACTGCGTGAAATTTACTTGTACGACTGACGAATTGACAATCAGTCCACTTCAGGTCTCCACGTTGCCACGGCCCAGATGACTGCGACATCGAGGGCGATGATGACAATCGCCCACACCGGGTAGTACAGCATCCACAGGAAATTTGCGACGATCGAGAGAGCTGCAATCACGAATGCCATACCCCGTGCCCACACCATCCCGCCGAGCAAGCCCAACGAAACCACCACCGCGATGGTGCCGAGGACGATATGAATCCAACCCCACGTCGTCAGATCGAAGCGGTACGTGTAGTTGATGCCCGCGACGAACACATTGTTCTCTGCGAGAGCCGCAATCCCTTGTAGCAGTGCCACGATTCCCGCGACGAGCAGCAACGCCGCCGCCACCAGGGTCGTGCCTATCGCAAGGCCTTGCCGGACCGGTCGGCCTTCGGCAAGTCGGTTCGGATTGGTCATGATTGCCCTTCTTCGCTGGGTGAACGTCAGGCAAGATTCCCGTAGTTCCACGCTGTAGCGCCACGCGAAAAGCCGATATACGCATCAACGTGGTGTCCTTGGATAGGTCTGCAGCGCATAGGTTTCGCCTGAACACAGTGGAATACGTGCCCTTCCTGCATCGTCGCGTAAGGATGATCAGAGACCCACCCCCACAGGCTCGGGCTCGGGTTCAGCGCACTGCTGATCTCCCACTCACACACCGACTAACACCACAGTTATCCACCAATGTTCTCCCCCATCTCGCGCCGAACCTCCCGAACCTCCCCAACTAACAGAGCAAAAACAACGACTCAGAAATAAAAGAGCTTGTAGGGCGAACCGTCGACGTCGGCCACCCTCGCCGGCGCACTCTCTCCGATAGCCCGCTTGGCCGAACCAACAGCACGATCCAACTCACCTCGATCCCGCGCACTGTCCGCCCAAAAACAACGCTCCACCGAGGTATCGATCACCGCAGAATCCGAAACAACCGCCGCCGCATACAGATCCGCAACCTCGCCACCATTCACATACGGAACGTCCTCCACCAAGCCGAGATACGCAACCCTCGACCGCCGAGGCCCGAAGCCAACAAACCCGTCCGTCGCGGAAACCCGCAACCCGAAGCCCTTAAACCCGAACACCGCCGCACCAGCGACCTACCCGCAGAAGGAAACGCCGCCCACAAACAGAACGGCGAATGGCACTGCTCCTCACCTACAGCCGGTGAAGTCGCACGAACCGGGCGCGTCATGAGCTGCTCCGCAGCCCAAAGAAGACCCTCCGTCATGGAATCTCTCGGTCATCCAGAAGTAGACCTGTTGGCTCCGTCAACCATCACCAAATCTCGTACCAACTAACCGAGTTCAACACCGAAATCCCGGCTTGTCACCCTTCACTGTTCCTCAAACCCGGGGGGATCAGAGTCGCCTCGTCGGGAAACACCTCGTCGAGATAGGTCCACGCACGAACAAAACCACCACGGGGATCCGCGTAGTCCCCGAACCCTGTCGCCGAACGAAAACCAGCACGCAAGATCCGATTCATGAGATTGATCCGCCCGTACATCCACGCCAAACCGCCCTGTCGACGGGCAACAACTTGAGCAGGAGCATGCAGTGTTGCCGCGACAAACTCCGCCGTGGGCAACCGCCCCAACAACACACATCTGCCGACCTGATCGCCGTCACGCATATTCGTCTCGTCCCGCACACTCACACCGCGAACCGCCTGCGAGAGTGGCCGATTAATCAACTCTCGGGCATACACCTCGCCGGTACCAGCCGCATAGTTGATCTCCCATCCCACAGCCGGGTCCACATCGTAGACATCAGGCTGGACCTGAATAAACCGAGATCGCCGACGCACGTCATCCTCGAAAAACGCGAACTCCGAATCCCACCACTGCGCGTGCGGAGCCACATCCGCAAGAGCGAGAACACGATCACCGCGGTGATCGTCCTCAGCAATCAACTCGTCAACCTCACTGACCGCACGACGAATGACCGCGGGATGAGGCTCGCCGGCCCCAATTTCCCGCACAACCCTCGCAGTCAACCCCGACGCCTCCGCGATCTCCTCCACCGTCGAGTTCCCATGCAACCCAGCCTTTGCCACCGCCAGCACAATCCGGCGATCACGCTCTTTGATCGCCTCCGCCGCAGCCTCCGCAGTGGAGGAAACGGTGATCAAATCAGCCCTACCATCCACCGCACCAGACGGCAGCGACGACAAATCCTGAGAACGACGACCAAACCACGACACGACAGATTCCCCCTCAATAGAGCTTCAGCGAACAGCAACCATCAAATCATCAATCGCAGTGCTGGCGCCTCCGAGAAACGCGATTCGACCGTCTGCTTCTCCGCTACTGAGTGAGCCCTCAGCTCTGGCGCGCCAGGATACTGGCACCGGAAATATTCGTGCTGCGTGGAATGCCTGCTGTCACAACTCCCTACCGCCCCCTTCGCGAACCTCGCCCGTAGCGAAACCCCTACCCACTCGCCGCCGCCGGCAGCGGCACATGATCACCCCCCACCATTCCGCTCGATCAGCGCATCCGCACCCCCATCACGTCCCCTGAGCGGATGCGAAGGATCGATACTCGTGTACCCCCCTCCTCATCGCGAACCAATGCCGCCAACCGTTCCGAGAGAGTCTGCCCAGCCATCCACCCCAACACGCGATGCCAAGTCTCATCGAATCGCGTCACACCCACATTCCGCCCCCCAGTACCCACCCACAAAACCCCTACGACTTCCCATCCCCACTCATGCTGACGCCACGCCTGTTAACGGGACAGAGAATCGCCGAGTTGATGAGCGATAGTCTTTTCTGCGAGAGACCACGACCGTGGTCGACGCAGACCACGACGGGCTAACAGATGCTGCTGACGGCGAACTGGCGAGACTGGTACCACTTCCGCCATCAACAGGAGTGTTTCAAGTCGGGCACAGCATTCGAGGACTATGCCTCGAAGGTGCTGGATCGCTTCCACGACGACTACGTGAACCCCGCTCCGTCAGGAACACTCGGCGATGGCGGGTGCGACGGGCTGGCGGACTCAGGCACCATCTTCTATGCCTGCTACGGCCAACGACCGGCCCGCAGCGCAGAGCGCGAACTCGCTGCCAAGATCAATTCAGACTTCGCACGGGGGCTCTCTCAGTGGGACAGCTTCCACACATGGAAATTCGTTACGAACGCACCAGTAGGTCCAGAGTCCTTGAAAGCCCTCACCGGTCTCCAACAAAGTCACGGTCCGTCCGCTGAGCGCCCACTGACAATCCGGCTCGTTAGCACCGAGAAACTCTGGGTGGAAGTGGTTGGAACCCTCGATGTCGCTGTCCTCAACGCGCTGTTCCCTGGGGCGCCCGGGGCAGAGAACGTGGAACTTTCTGACTTGTTGCCCCTACTTGACGCGCTCGACTCCAACACCGTGATTGTGGAAACCGGCGCACGTGTACTGGCCGTCCCCGCGGGCAAGATGGACTTCAACGAGCTCCCCGACGCGAGCCGTCTCGAGTTCAACGCAGGCCGGTTGCTGGCTCCTCGTATTGACCGTTGGTATGAAGAGTTGTCCGACCCAGGTCTGTGTGACGTTCATGGCGAGAAATTTCGGTCGATGTACCAGGACGCCCATGCGGTGACGGCAGTACCAGCCGAAGTTCTTGAACGACTGTATGTGTCGGTAGCCGGAACTAACTTCAGGATGGATGGAAAGCGCGCCAACGCGGCGTTCGCAGTCGTTTCGTACTTCTTCGATTCCTGCCACATATTCGAGATGCCACCCACCAACGAAGACGGCCCAGAAGTGGAGACACCCAATGCTTTTACCCACTAAAGGGGTGTCATCGGACCGCGCCCTCATGACAGTCGGTTCCAAGATCCTCGAAGAACTCCGCGATCCGATGTCGGTCTCGGCCCTCTGGGAACGGTTCAGCATTCACGAACATTCGTCCCATCGAACCCAACGCATCACATTCGATTGGTTCACACTCGCACTGGCCGCCCTCTACGCAATGAGACTCGTGGACACATCCGATGAAGGCTTCCTCAGGCGCACACATGTTTCTTAGCCGCCTCACCTCCTCTGACCCAAGATTCAAGACTCTGCGGTTTCGCGAGGGCCTGAACATCCTCGTCGCCGAACGCACCGACACATCCCAGCAAGGCGACAGTCGAAACAGCATCGGCAAAACCAGCGTTATCAAGATCCTGAGGTACCTCCTCGGCGGCGACCTACCGCCAGAATTCAAAGCATCCGAACTCTCCGACCACACATTCACCGCCACCCTCGCGCTTCCCGCAAAAGATGGCGACCGAGACGACGAAGTTACTGTCACACGCGCCGTCTCACCGACGACCCGCGTTCAAGTCTCCGGTTGGTCGATTACCGGAAACTCAACGGACCTTCACGTCGACGAATGGCGCGAATTACTCTCCCACAACATCTTTCGGATACCATCCGACGCAACCCGACCAACAGCCGGTCAGCTCTGGAGTCAACTGATCCGAACATTCTTCAACAACCCCATCAAGGGCCACCAATCCGAGGCCGACTGGGAATCAGGCGTGAAGATCGGCTTCATGCTGGGACTCTCACCAGAAATCTTGGGCAAGGCAGGCGATGTCGATCGCCTCACCAAACAAGGCAAAGCCATCCGCGCAGCAGTCCGTGAAGGCGCAATCACCCACCTCTCACTCGACGAATCCGCGATCCGCGCACAACTCGCGACAGCCCGCCGCCACCGCGACCGCGCACAGGGGGATCTACGCGGGTTCAAAGTCGATGAACAATACGCCGATCACCAACAAGAAGCGGACAAGCTCAGCGCCTCGATCCAGAAACTCAACGACGAAGCCCTCGCTCTACTACGAAGGTCACGGGAGATCGACGAAGCAATAGCCGACGAAGTCGAGACATCCGAGCAGGACGAACTGACAGCGAAACTCTCTCGCGTCTACGCCGAGATCGGACTCGTCCTACCGAACACCGTCAGCCGGCGCTACGACGAGGTCAGAGCATTCCACGAATCCGTGGTCCGCAACCGCCGATCATTCCTGGAACAAGAACTCAACAGCATCCGCGCCCGACTCGAAGCCATCCACTCCGAACGCAGCAGCCTCGACAACCAGCGATCCCAGATCATGCTTCTCCTCAACGAAACCGTCGCACTCGACACCTTTCTGAGCATCCAGCGCGATCTTGCGAAGAAGGAATCCGACGTCGCAGACCTGGAACGACGACTGGAAGCCGCGAACTCAATCAGCACCATCAGCGACACCATCAAACTGCGAACCGCAGAACTCGTCGCCTCGGTCCGAACCGAACTGAACGAGCGAAATGACAGCCTCGTTGAATCGATCTCCCTATTCGGCGAACTCGGCGCAGAGATCTACACCGACCGTGAGGCATCACTTCTGATTTCGCCGACACCCAAAGGACTCTTAGGCGTCGAACCCCGCATATCAGGCGACGCGAGCGTAGGCGTCCGCAGCGTAGAGACCTTCATACTCGACATCGTGTGCGCAATCGCCGCAATCAAAGCAGGCCGTGCACCTCGGATACTCGTACACGACAGCCACCTCTTCGACGCAATCGACGGCCGCCAAGTCGCATCGTGCCTCAACATCGGAGCCCGACTCGCCGAACAGCACAACTTCCAGTACATCGTGACCCTCAACTCGGACTTCCTTGCCACCGTGGAACTTCAAAGCGACGGCGCCTTCGACGCAGACCCCTACATCCTCGACACACGTCTAACCGACGAAACAGACGCCGGCGGACTCTTCGGCTTCCGCTTCGATTAACCGCTCAACATCGCCAACAAGATCACCAACCAATGGGGCCACTCGGGAGATAAATCAATCAGGGTGGGCTGTAGTCAACTACCCAAGCGGCCTCGGTCCGGCGGAGAGGCACCAACCAGCGGTGGCGATGATCCTTACAACCCAAGCATGCGTTCGGGGGCCTCACCGCGCACGGTTCCCTATTTCGTCTCGTTCGGATGGTTGGTGTGCACCTGCTCCACGTGCACCGTGCGCCCCTCGACATAGAACCAAATGCGGGCATCACCCTGCTGAGTAGGTTTGTGCTGCCACCGCTGATGGCTCACGCCGTCGCGAGTGACGACGCCGAGGTCCCCGCGTAGCGGGTAGTTCTTCGGATCCACCACCAGCGGGGTACGCGTCAGGAAATCCCAGGCCTCCGCCAACGGGTTGCGGATCACCGCAGTGAGGTCCCGCCAACCTTTGCGTGCATTGTTGGTCGCAAAGCGGATCTCGTACTCGGTCTTCTTCGTCGGTCGAGGTACGAGCTCGCCGCGTTTTCCTGCCACCGCTACGGACGCTCCACCATCGTGTCGTCTTCTGAAGTGTCCAGCCATTCGAGGTCGGCCTGACCGAGGCCGGCAGCGATCGCGGTCGCCGTTTCACGCCACGACGTCAGCTCCGCAAGCACCAGATGCGGCTGGTCGGTCGCGAACGACGCGCGTGCGGCGTCGACCAGGTCTCGAGCGCAGACGGCACGATCCTTCGGGGAAAGCGCCAGCATCCAGGGGAATGCCCGCGACATCCGTCCATCGAGGGGTCCGTCGTCGTCGACGGCCACCCCGATCAGCTGCGCCGCGAACTCGAGGAGCCGGGCGCGGCTGTCCGCTTCGCGCTGTGTCATGAGCACGAGATCTTCGCCGTCGCGGCGGGTGACGGTGACGGGGTGGTCCTCGGCCTCGGCGAACACCTCGGCCGAATGTTTGCTCAGGTCGGAGGAGCGGCGTGTGGTGCGGGTCGCGGTCGGGGCCATACCACCACCATATTCGGAACGTGTTCGGAAGTCTATGTGAAGTGCACTGCAGGGCGACCGGCATGGCCTGGGTCCAGGCTTCTCCGGAACCGAAAAATTCGGGCCGCGACAGACCGATCAATCACGAACGACTCGACTCAAAACCCCTCCGGACAGACACCGAAACACCCACGTACTTATGATCACCACCCCTCGACATCACACAAACGCCCTACAAACTACTTACCGACCGCCGCCGAAACGCTGAAACACAGCCTGCCGAGCCGTATCCACTCTCTACTCCCGTACTGGACCGATCGGCACACTCGACGAAAATCCGGATACCAATCCATCACTCGGCGCCGCCTACCAATGGCGCCAGCATCGCGAACTGAATCGCACTGGGTTCGGTGGAGACTTTGATGTATCCCGAGTTTTCCGGAGTTCGTTTGTTTTACTTCAGGCATTGATGCACCCGAGAGAGGTTCACGATGCCGCGACGTTATCCGCCCGAGTTTCGCCGGAAAGTCCTCGATTTGTTGAAGTCAGGACGCACGATCGCCGAGGTCGCCGCAGGTCTCGATGTCACCGAGCAGACGATCTACACCTGGCGTAACCAGGAGCCCATCGATACCGGACAGAGGCCGGGGCTGAGCTCGATCGAAAGCGCCGAGCTCGCCGCCGCCCGTCGTCGTATCGCCGAGTTGGAGACCGAGCTTGCCATCGTCACACGCTCCACGGAGCTGCTGAAGTCGGTGGCGGCCTAAAAGGCGGTTCGAAGCGATCGAAGTGATGGCCAAGGAAGGACTACCGGTACAGACTTCGTGTCGGATTCTGGAAGTGTCGGAGTCCGGTTTCTACGAGTGGCGCAATCGCCCACCCTCGGAACGCCCATTGCGACATGCCTGGTTGACGCAGCTGATCACCGAGGTGCATACCGCCTCGCATGGCACCTACGGTGCACGCCGTGTCCACGCCGAACTCACCCTTGGCCACGGCATTGCCGTGGGACACGGCTGCATCGAAATGTTGATGAGAGCCGCTGGTGTGAAAGGACTTCCGGGAAACAAACGTGCACGTTCGAAGCATCAGACCCCAACCGCAAGCGATCTCGTCGACCGTAAATTCACCCGCGACGAGCCGAACAAGCTGTGGGTCACGGACATCACCGAACATCCCACGCGCGAAAGTAAAATTTACTGCGCTGTTGTCCTGGATACGTTTTCGAGGCGAGTCGTCGGGTGCTCTATCGACAGCTCGCAGACGGCGACGTTGGTGACAAACGCTCTGGGAATGGCCATTTCCAATCGAGGCCCGACACCCGGCACACTCATTCACTCGGACCACGGCGTGCAGTTCACGTCCTGGGCATTCACCCGCCGGGCGCACGACTCAGGGCTGGTCCCGTCGATGGGATCGATCGGCGATTGCTATGACAACGACGTGATCGAATCTTTCTGGGGCAGAATGCAAACCGAACTTTTGAATCGGAAACGATGGAAAACGAGGATCGAATTGGCCAACGCCATGTTCGAGTACCTCGAGATCTTCCACAATCGCCAACGCCGGCACAGTGCCCTCGGGATGCTGACACCGATCGAGTTCGAGAACGTACACTTCACACGTCAACCCGAAGCCTGAAGTCAAATATGACGACTCCACGAAACTCGGGGTACATCAAAGTCTCCACCAAACCCAGTGCGATTCAGTCTTGCTAGTTGGCGAGTACCAGTCGATCGAAAACACACGGTCGCCGTTGGGCTGCGGCCAGTCCGATCGGCCCGCCCCAGTCCTGGCCGACCAGCGTCACGTCGTCGAGACCGAGTGCGTCGACGAATCCGGTGACGACATCGGCGTGCTCCTCGGGAAAATAGTAGTAGCCGGGCTTCGGGGTCGAGAGGCCCGGATAGTCGAGGGCGATGCAACGAAAGCCGGAACGGAGTGCACTGATCGCCTCACGCCAGAGGAACGACCAGGTCGGATTGCCGTGCAGCAGAAGTAATGTGGGTCCGGATCCCGCATTGACGTAGTGGACGGTGTTTCCGTCGATGTCGACGAATCGGCTTTCGAACGGAAACAAGTCGTCGTCGACCCAAGATGGCCTTGTCGTGGCTGTCATGTGCACCCCGCAAAATTGATTGTTGTTCGATGCCAGCGGAACCCACTGATTGACTGGGGATGAAAGTCCAAGTACCCCATATCCGATTGCAACGTATCAAGTCATAGTGCGAATATTTCATGTCGTGGACGAGTCATAACGGTCCAAGTTAGGCTCCATCACACGATGTGCGACACGTCACATCTGCTGGCAGATGGAAGAACCTTGATCGGGGGCTTTCGAATGAAAATCGAGGCAGTCGAGGCAGTCGCCGTGCGAATCCCGACAGTACGTCCTCATCGCATGGCAATGGCCACCGTGACCAAGCACACGTCGGTTGTCGTGCAGGTCCGTGACAGCGACGGAGCGATCGGCGTTGGCGAAGTTGGTGTGATCGGCGGATATGGCGACGAATCGGTCGAGAGTATTTGCCACGACATCAACGAGGTGTCAGAAGTCGCGCTCGTGGGCCTCGATCCCATGACATTTGGACTTTCAGCCGCCGCACCCTCACCTATTCACAAACTGAGCAGGTACGCGTCCGCGGCAATCGACATGGCGATGCAGGATCTCTTGTGCCGCAGAAACGGACTTTCAGCTCAACGTGTAATCGGTACCCCACTCCGCAAAGAAGTCGAGTTCACGTGGGTATTGGCAACGGGTGCATACTCTTCCGACTTGGCGGAAGCTGAGCGGATGGCGAGTGCGCACGGCATTCGAAACTTCCTCATCAAGGCCGGCCGAGAGTCCGTCGACGTTGATCTAGTTCGTATCAAACGGATATGCGCGTCATTAGGTCCCGGTTTCAGCATTCGGGTGGACGCCAATCAATCGTGGGATGAGCTGACTGCGAGAGAAGCGATGATGCGCCTGGCGGATTTCGGGGTCGCCGTCATCGAGCAGCCAGTGGCGGCGACTGACCTGCGAGCATTACGGCGACTGACAGAGAGCGGAGTCTTACCAGTCATGGCGGACGAGTCTGCAGTCACTGTTGAGGACGTTGCGCAGATCTCCGACAGCAAGGCAGCATCAGCGGTCTCGGTGAAGGTATGCAAGAGTGGAAGTATCGTCGCAGCCCAGCAGATCGCGAACATTGCTCATTCCTCGGGACTGACGGTCTTCGGTGGCACCATGATCGAGAGTAGCGTCGGAGCTGCTGCACTTTTGCGGGTATTCTCGACATTTCCATCTCTGCATTGGGGATGTCAGTTGATCGGACCGCTGCTTCTCGCCGATGATTTGGCCATGGAGCCTCTCGAAGTGCACGACGGAAAGTTTCGTGTTCCCGACGGCCCAGGCTTGAGCGGTGTTCTTGATACGAGCAAGCTCAACTTCTACAGAAGACGCTGATTAGTTTCGGATACCACTTCCCGGACAGGGGAGAGGTTGTACTACCCACCACACGAACCGTCCATAAACGACCTGGATGCCAACCATGACCAGAGAGAGCAATGAGCTATGCCCTATTTCATTGAGACGCTGGATAAACCTAATTCGCACGATATTCGCATTCGAATGCGTCCCGAGCACCTGGTCTATCTGGAACAGCACCGCCATCTATTACTTGCAAGTGGCGCAAAACTCAGCGATGACGGGATTCAGGCAAGTGGTGGAATCTACATAGTCGACACAGATTGCCGTAAGGAAGCCGAGGAGTTCATCCAGGCAGATCCATTCTCGATGGGCAGTCTCTTCACCGAGGTTCGCATCATACGGTGGCGTAAGGCCTATTTCAATTTCAAATCATTTCTCCCCGATGTCATCACACCCTGAAGGTCACCCGACGTTCAACGCCGCCGATCACCTTGCGCTACTCCCCTTCCCGAAACAGGACCGATGAATACAACTACTGACAGCTCACACAAGGATCCCCACCCGGCCACGGGGCAGTCCAAAAAATCGCCGATCGTTGCACTTCAGCGCTTCTTCACTGTCTTAATGCGTAGTTATCTACCCGACCCGTTTGTGCTGGTCATCGCTTTGACCCTCCTAACTGCGGGGCTCGCACTCGGGATCGAACACGCCTCTCCCGTTCAGATCGTTCGGGCTTGGGGTGACGGTTTCTGGGCGCTCTTGGCCTTCACCACCCAAATGGCCGTCATACTTGCAACCGGGTACGTACTTGCCCGGGCCCCGATCGTAGATCGTGCGCTTGATCGACTGGTCTCACGCATCGACCGGCCTCAAACAGCGATCATCACGGCAACACTCGTCGGTGCGCTGGGAAGTTACGTCAATTGGGGATTCGGGCTGGTTATCGGAGGAATTATCGCGCGCAAACTGGCCACCGAGGTCCGCGGAGTGCACTTCCCGCTGATCATCGCTGCAGCATACAGCGGGTTCACACTATATGGACTCGGGTTGTCGGCAAGTATTCCCATTGCGATATCCACCCCTGATCATCCGCTGTCGAAACAAATCGGTCTCGTTCCTCTGCGAGAGACCATATTCTCGATTCCGATGATCCTGACTGCTCTAGCGGTTTTGATTATTCTCCCGGTCCTCAATGCCGCGCTGCATCCCAGAGGGGATGCAGTCATCGAACTTGATCAGTCCACTCCAGGAGAAGCCGAAGAGCCCGAGACAGTCGCGGACGACGCTGAGCCGACCACGTTTGCGGAACGTCTCAATCACAGTAAGTTCGTCAGTTATTCGATCTCAGCTCTCGGATTCTCCTATGTCGCCATAAGTTTCGTCGACGGACGGACGCTCGACATCAACATGGTGAATTTCATAGTCTTGTTTCTGGGTATCCTTCTCTTGAGGACGCCGGCGGCATATGTCACCACTCTCACCTCCGGAATTCGCACGGTGGTGGGCATCATTCTCCAGTTCCCTTTCTATGCAGGGATCATGGCCATCATGTCCGGTACTGGCCTTGTACTCACGGTCTCCGGATGGTTCACCGGCATCGCAGATCCACAGTCACTCCCGTTTTTGGGTATGCTTTCCTCGTTCGTGATCAACTTCTTCGCTCCATCTGCGGGGGGTCATTGGGTTATCCAGGGGCCCTTCATGATCGATGCAGCGCATGCTCTCGGATCTTCGATTCCACAAAATGCGATGGCTGTCCAACTCGGAAATGCATGGAATGATCTCATTCAACCATTTTGGATTCTCCCTGTGCTGGCCATCTCTCGCCTGAAGCTGAAGGACATCATGGGCTATCTGGTTATCATGATGCTCGTTGTCGGGGTGATCTACAGTGCATCTGTACTGTTGTGGGGTTATCTCGGCGCACATTGACTTGTCCACAGCCCTAACAGTTTCGGAGGAACGATGCCTCAACTGAACACCCCGTCCGGCTCTATTGGATACACCGATACCGGGCAGGGTCCAGTAATCATGTTCGTCCACGGTTTCCTCTTCGACAAATCGATGTGGACACCTCAGGTTCGCTATTTCACCGATCATGGCTACCGGACAGTCTGTGTCGATCTCCTCGGTTTCGGTGAGAGCACAGCGTTATCGGATACGACCCCAGTCGAGGCGCACACGGTGGGCTTGCTTGCGGTCCTCGACGCCCTACAGGTAGCCCAGGTGACACTGGTCGGGTATTCGATGGGCGGTCAAGTCGCGCTCGATTTCGCCGATGCGCACCCTGGCCGAATCAATGCCCTGATCTTGTCCGATACCTTCGCGCACCTCGACACCGATGCCGTCATCTCCTCCCGTTTCGCCCTGGCCGACCGCCTCGAACGAGAAGGCACGGACGCCTATTCGGAAGAATTCCTTCCTCACGTCCTCAGCCCGCGAACTGTCCGAGAACTCCCCGGCGTTGCCAACCACGCACGCAGGATGATGGTAAATGCGCATCCAGCCGGCGCCGCTGCGGCTCTGCGCGGACGAGCGCAGCGACGCGACTACACCGCGACCGCAACCGCACTCGCCGTTCCGGCCCTGGTCATCGCAGGGAGTGAGGACAGTTTCGATCGCGGCGTTCTCGCTGCGGATCTTGCGGCGAGTATCTGTGAGGCCCAGCTCCACATCGTCGCTCATGCCGGTCACACGCCGAGTATGGAACAACCCGGGGCGTTCAACCAGGCATTACATCAGTTTCTCGACAGCACGGTTGCTGCAGGCATAACCTCGACGTGAGCGGAAATCCCTGAGGCCGTGAAGCGACCAATCTGAGGGGACAGCACGACATGGAACTCCGTCACTTGCGCTACTTCGTCGCTGTAGCAGAGGAATTGCATTTCGGTAGAGCGGCGGAGCGACTCCACATAGCAAGTCCTCCTCTGAGTCAACAGATCAAACAGCTCGAATCTGAAGTTGGGTTTCCGCTGTTCGAGCGTTCGACCCGGCATGTCAGCCTGACGGACGGAGGAGTTGTCCTACTCGATCACGCCCGGAAGATACTTAGCGGAATAGATACTGCAGTGATGGCCGCGTCACGGCAACACTCCGGTCATGCCGGAAGTCTCGCAGTAGGATTTGCCGGATCGTCGACATACGAGTTGCTACCGAAAGTGGCACGGCTCTACCGAGCCAAGTATCCCGATGTGGAACTTCGATTGCACGGAGACATGCTTTCTGGCACACAGATGGCGTCCATTCGGGACGGGAATCTGGATGTCGGGTTCGTCAGGCCTTTCTCGAGAGTGCCGGGTGTCGAGACCGAGATCGTATTCACCGAACCTCTCGTGGCTATGCTACCGGCGACTCATCGTCTCGCCCAGGCTGACGAGATAGATCTAGTCGACCTTGCGGACGATCCTTTCGTGCTGTACGAGGCCAGTGGAGCGCTCACTGAATCTGTCCAATCCATCTGCGCCCAAGCAGGATTCACACCGATAGCCGCCCAGTACGCACGGGAGAGCTATACCGTCTCCTGCCTGGTCGCGGCTGGATACGGAGTGTCGTTGGTGCCGAACGCGGCACGTCACCTGCATCTCGACGATCTCCGGTACATTCCACTGTCCATCAAGACTCCCGCTTCGATTCCGCTCGCCGTTGCATGGCGCACCGACAATGCGAGTGCTGCCGTTGTCAATTTCTTGACGACGATTCAGGAAATAATTCAAGAATTATAGCCCGAAATGTCGATTATTTCGACATACAACAGGGTTGGGACCTACCCAGTAAGAATGACGACTGAACCGATAATAGACTGCCGTCACCTTTGCACTTAGAGTCGCTGTTGTCCGAAGCTGCAATTTGCGAGCACTGTGAACCTTGACTTCAGTCCTCACTATTTTCTGTTCGCCAGCACATTCGTGACCATTCAACCGTAACGTGAGAGGCCATCCGCCATGTCAGATCCTCAATTTCGCACGCTCGAATCAAGCTACGACGACGACACCTACTGGCTGCGAGTCGACAGAAACCTGGGTTGGCTCGGGGATACCGACATCGAGGCGCGGAAGCGTCAAGAGATGTTGCGCGACAGTGTAGTTGGAGTTGCAGGTTGCGGCGGGATCGGAGGCAGCATGGTCGACCGACTCGCGCGCCTCGGTGTGGGGCATCTACGAATTGCGGACTTGGACACTTTCGAATACTCCAACATCAACCGGCAGCTCGGCGCAGGCTTCCATACAGTGGGAGAAAGCAAGTCCGACACCGTCGCGAACATCGTTCACGACATGACGCCGGATGTCCGAATTGATGTATTCACGGACGGAATTACGGACGATACCGCTGACGCTTTCGTAGAAGGGTGCGATTTCATTCTCGACGAAATTGAACCCTACGAAGTGCAGGCACGATATGCGTTGCACCGAGCATTTCGGCGTTCCGATCGATGCCAATTCATGATGACCGCGCACGTCTACGGCAACCGGACATTTCTTTGGAAGTGGACCAAGGACTCCATGCCGATCGAAGAGGTGCTCGGCGTGCCGGACCAACCTGAATTCGATCGAGATACCAGGCGTGCGTTGTTGGCGCGCCTCATTCCGCGGTGGCAGGAGTGGCCGTGTGCGGAAATGCAGGAGAAATGGCTCGTCGACAACGCGACATGCCCTATTATTCCCGGCGCCCCTCCTATGGCCCAAGGATTGTTGCTGGAACGACTGATGTTCGGAATCACCGGCATCGAGGAGTTGGGCAATACGAAGACGTTCCCGGAATCTCCTGGGTACGCGATGGTCGACTCCCGAACTTGGGAAGCCGAAATGATCCACGGACAGTGGTGGTAGACCCATGACGGTTACGGCCGCGAACGCCAGTACAGCAATCGACCTCGGTCCGCATGTCTCCAATGGGTTTCGCCACTCACACGTGTTGTCTATGTCGCAGTTCACCAGAAACGACCTCGAATTGCTATATCGCACAACCGAGTTGATGATCGAACGACCCCTTCATGCTCCCCGCTTGACGAATCGTGTCATGTTGTCGGCGTTCTTCGAGCGGAGTACCCGAACACGTCTTGCGCATGAAACTGCCATGCTCAGACTCGGCGGGTCGGTGTCGGGCTTCGCGGACGCCGACACAACCCGGTCCGGTGGTCGCACGCAAGAAAATCACGTGGACATACTGCAGATGGCATCGCTGTATTCGGATGTCGTCGTGGTCCGGCACATGCAGACTGGTTGGACTGCTAGGGCATCCGAGGAAGTGACCGGAGATGCACTCATCATCAACGCCGGTGACGGCGACGGCGAGCACCCGACCCAGACAATGGTCGATCTCTTCACCCTGCGTGCTGCATTCGGTTCGATAGACGGACTGAATATTCTCGTCGTCAATGATCTCGGTATGCGTTGTGTGCACTCGTTGTTGTCGGCGTTGAGACTGTACGACTGCACCATTTTTCTTCCTCGAACGTCGATGAAACACGCAGGTATGACCGCGGAAATGTATCCGAGTCTCAAGATCATGCAAATCGATCACTACTCCGATGTTCTCGACCGAGTCGATGTGATCTACTCTTCGCCCACTGTCGGCGAAGATGCGCGCCAACCACAACAGGTCATACTCGATCGACGAATGCTCGACACTTCCTATACCGGGCGCAGAGTTTCCGTCCTACACCCGTTGCCGCGTGGACCGGAATTGGATCGCAGCCTCGACGACTCACGGTACAACGGCTACTGGCAGCAGGCGGCCTACGGAGTGCCGCTCCGAATGGCGCTCGTATGTTTGATGTTCGATGCCGCGGCGCTCTGACCTCGACGGACTAAGTGATGCTCCATTCTCATCCGGAATCCAAGTTGGGAAAACCCTGTGGACACACGGCTCGAACACCTCATGCTCTCGAACATCGAGCGAGGCATGCGCCAATTGGCGCCGCACGCGAAGGGAAACCTCGAACGTGTAGCTCGAGACCTCGTGGAGGCGGACTATCTGAATGTTGTTGTACTGACAGGGTTTTTTGTGCAATCCGCAAGTCCGCCACGTCCTGAGACCGATGGGCCGATCGGTGCAATCCAACTGGTCTCGGCGATACAAGCGTTGGGCGGATCTGCGAGAATACTGACCGACAGCAACTGCTGTCGTGCAATCGAATCCGTGGCGACAGCGATGCATGTTCGTGTGGATGTCGATGCTCCGCCGACACAGGCTGCCGAGGGGACATTTCGTGAGTGGGAACAACAGATCCTTCGTTACTACTCCAGGCCGAATCACCATGTAACCCACATGATTTCCATCGAACGATCAGGTCCCGCCCAGGATGGTCGTGTCTACAATATGAGGGGCGATGACATCACTGCGCACTGTGCGCCGCTCGACCGTATCTATTCGTCAGGAACATGGCGGCGGATCGCAATCGGTGACGGCGGAAACGAAATCGGCATGGGAAATCTCCCGGCCACTGACGTTGCCCAGCATGTTGAACACGGCCACCGTATTCGTTGTGTCACCACGTGTGACGACCTACTAATCTCTGGTGTGTCCAACTGGGGTGCAGCCGCACTTGTCAGTGCAATCGCGCTGACGGCGCAGGGCAGGGTGCGGGCTGCCGACATCACCCGGTCGATCAGGCCGGACAGCTCGCGACGTGCTCTCGATATTCTGACCAAGAGCGCTCTTGCCGTTGACGGTGTCACCGGCAAACTCGGAAGAAGTGTCGACGGAATCGCTTGGCCTCGTTACTGTCGGCAGCTGGAATTGATACATTCGGCGAGCGTTACAGAGCACTTATGTGTCTCGACCGTCGAGAGTTGTTCTGTGGACGGGATCAGAGTGCAGTTCGCCGCTGGAGCTGGAAACGACAGGCGCCGGGAAGCCCGGAACGCTGCGGGGCAACGACACCGGCCGGTGATCGCGCTCATCGATTCCGGATTGGGTTTGTTGGATACGGCTCATCGCATCCACCAGCTACGTCCGGACGCAGAATTGCGTCTGTGGATCGATTCCGCGGACGCACCGTGGGGGACGAAAGATCCAGCATGGATTCGTGCCAGGGTGCTGCGGACTGTGGAATTCGCGCTCCGTGACGGAGCAGAGATCATCGTGTTGCCGTGCAATACGGCATCTGCCCATGCGCTGGTGGAGGCTCGGGCGGCTACGGGTCCAATTCCGGTCGTCGGGACAGTCCCGGCGATCAAACCAGCATCCGCTCGTCATGCGAAGTTCGCGATCTGGGCTACACCGGCCACAGTTGGGAGTGCAGTGCAGCAGGATTTGATCGACACTTTTGCCAGTCAAGCGCAAGCGGTACCGGTCGCGAGCGAAACGCTGGCGTCAGCAGTGGAAATCGGTAGCAGAAGCCGGATCAGCGTTGCGATAGATGCGGCTGTAGCGCTAACCCCCGACGATTGCACTGCGGTGGTGCTCGGGTGCACGCACTACAGCCTCGTCTCGAAACAGATACGAACGGCCTTGCGACCCGATATCGAACTGTACGACGGTGCACAAGCGGTGGCGGACAGAACCGTTTCTCTCCTGCCAGTGCAGCAGATCGGGTCTGTGCTCGGTTCTGTGACGGTATTCGACGGCGGAATCCAGGTGAGATCACTTCCTCGATCGGCACTCTTGTACGAACCAGGACTTGCTATCGAAAAGCTCTGTACTTCTACACAATTCGTAGAATCAGGTGGTCTGTCCGGAAATCAGTTGTGGGTTGACGCGGCAGCGGAGGTGGTCTCGTGACTTCCTCGACAGTCGAACCTGACGGTAAACCGACCATGACGTTGATTGCTACCTGCATGGGATTTCTGCTGGTGATGTTCGATACGACTGCGGTCAACTTCGCATTGCCTTCGGTCAGTGCCAGTTTCGGAGCTCAGCTGCATCAACTCCAATGGGTCGTGGACGCCTACAACATCGCGTTTGCCGCATTACTCATCACCGGTGGAACTCTGGGCGATCGGTATGGTCGTCGGAGACTCTTTCGCGCCGGAATCTTGCTTTTCACTGCCGGCTCGATCGCGTGCGCGGCCTCTCCGGACATCAACATTCTGATAGCAAGCCGAGTCGTTCAAGGCGTTGGAGCTGGGCTTCTGCTGCCGCAATCTCTGACGATTCTGGCCGCCTCATTCCCGGCAGGTTCAGCCCGGAATCGTGCTATGGCGGCCTGGTCGATCGTCGGTGGTGTCGGACTTGCCGCCGGCCCGAGTATCGGTGCAGCAATAGTGGACCTCTTCAGCTGGAGAACACTGTTCTGGATCAATTTTCCGATAGGTGTTCTGGGACTGTGGCTTACGGGCCGATTCATTGCCGAATCCAGGAGCGAACGCCCGAGAGCACTCGATCCGGTGGGACAAGGTTTGATCATCGGAACGCTCGCCGCAACAACCTACGTCATAGTCAACGGCCCCTGGATGGGTGGAGTAGTGCCGACTCTCGTGATCGGCGCTCTGGCAGTTGCGGGTGCCGTCGGTTTCGTGTTCCACGAACAGCGTCACACCGACCCGATGCTGCCGCTAGGGTTGCTTCGCCGCGGGCAACTTCCGGTGGCGAGTGCAGTCGCGGCCTGCATGACCTTCGGGATGTTCGGGCTGTTCATGGTCGTTCCCATTGCCTTCACGTCGGTGCGGGGGGTGAGTGTTCTCCAAGCCGGCGCCTATTTGATGCCGCTACCTGCGGCGTTCATCTTGTTATCATCCGTGGCTGGAAGGATCGCAACACGAACGGGGCCACGAACACCGATGGTGGGCGGCACGTTTCTGATGGGCCTGGGGATTTTCTTGTTCGCCGCTGTAGGGCCGTCGGCACCCGCCGTAGTGCTCGAAATCGCCTTTGTTCTTGCCGGCACAGGATTGGCCCTCAATACGGGACCGGTGATGGCACTCGCCGTTTCCGCAGTACCTCTGGACTCTGCAGGAATCGCGTCGGGCGTCGCAAATACCGCCCGCATGATCGGTGCGACCCTCGGCGTTGCAGTCCAAGGAGCGCTGCTGACAGTTTTTTCGAGCTCGATCGCCGATACAGCGGAGTCGAATGCTGTTCGTATCGCATTAGCCGTCGGTGCCGGTGCCGAATTCCTCGGAATGCTCATTGCCATTCGTTTCGTTCGAACACCTACCACGCTCACCACCTCGTACAACCAGACAGGACAAGGAAAGGTCCGCACATGATCACATGCGTCATCGAATACGACATCGACCCCTTTCAGATCCAGGAATTCACTAGATACGCCCAGGCATGGCCGACCATCATCGAACGGTGCGGAGGAGACTTGACCGGATATTACGTTCCTCACGAAGGTGCCACTACCCATGGCCTGGCCTTGATCAACTTCCCGTCACTCGCAGCCTACGAACAGTATCGACAAGCACTTCGACAAGATCCGGATGCACAGAAGAACATTGAATTCTCACGACAAACCAGATGTATCCGCAAGGAATGCCGCTCGTTTCTCCGTCGCGTCTGACCACGACAGAAAGGTTTCGTGTTGACTACTCTCACCAACCGGATCATGATCACTCGTCCCCGCGAAGTCTCCTCCTTCATCGCCACTCTCGACTCCTCTGAGCCGACTGCGCTCACGGCTTGTCCCGGCCGAACCGTTCATTTGATCGGCTCTCACATGGCCGGAAGTTACAAGGAGATGACGCGACACGTCGACGCCTATCTCGCTGGAAAGCCGTTGACCCGCAGTCGAATGTTCGAAGAACGGGAACCAGAATTTCGCAATCTGTCCTCACCCGATCTGATTGCCGCTGTGGACAGGAACGAATCCCAGCTACGTTCGAGTATGTCCGAATTGATCGAACGGGAACCTGATGCCACCCTCATGTGGACCAGTCGTATGGTCCGAGCCGACGGGTTCCTCAAGCACAGTCGCAACGAATGCGCCGTACACCGATGGGACGTCACGGGCGATGACGACGAAAGCATGACCCTGCTCTCGCAGCAAGAACTTTTCGAACATGTTCTCTCGTTCATCGGGGCAGCCCCCATGACCGCGCGAGGATTCGCGTCAGGAGCAGGCCGCGGCCGGAGTTTGACTGCGCGTGTCCGCGCGACTGGTCAACCTGACCTCGAGATCAGAGTGATCGGGGGTGTTCCGGCCTTCCAGGCGGTTCCACCGATGGGCGAGGCCCTGATCGAATGTGATCCAGCAGCTCGGGTGCTCTTGTTGTGGGGTCGCCGTGCCGTGCCGTTTCACAGAGTTGTCTGTAACGGTTCCGGTGAAGACTTGCTACGCCTGCAATGGCTGCTGGCAGGGTACTGACACATTCTCATTGCCAGAGAGACCAATTCATTCACACCTTGCACTGGAAGGAGTCCCGTATGTGGTGGCATTGCCGATACGAGGCACATGATCGGATCAGCCCGGCTCAGTTGACCGAACGATTTCTGCGGCAACACGACGCAGGTAGCAACGCTCCGTCGAAGATTCGAGGGTGGTACACCTTTGCGTCAGGTATCAGCGGGTATGTGGTGTTCGAGACAGATACCCTCAAAGAACTCACTGAAATCATCGCTCCGTTCGCCTGCCTAGTCACCTGGCGCGTCGAGTCGATCACCGAACTGCATTACACGATGTTCCTCGAAGAAGCCCGACAACACCACCACCAACGGTCATCGGAAATCACGCGCGTGTGAGTTTTGCCGTCATCATGAAGCGACGGTGGTCGGAACGAAAATTGGTCAAGGACAACGAGATTCAGTCCGTTGCGGTGAGAGCAGCTAGTGATCGAACCTCGATGCGGGTATCGCCGACAGAGGGGTGGCCGGGCTGTCGAGTGCGTCCAGATGCCACAAGAGTGAGCTCACGGCAGCCCTAAGAAATTTCAGGAGGCCCTGGTGAGTCATTACATCGAGCATTGGGATGCCGAGGACGTAGACGCCTGGGAATCCGGCGGCAAGGACATCGCGAAGCGGAACCTGATCTGGTCGGTCGTTGCCGAACACGTCGGCTTCTCGATCTGGTCGATCTGGTCCGTGATAGTGCTGTTCATGCCCACCGACATCTACGGGATCGACGCGGCCGGAAAGTTCTTCCTGGTCGCGGTTCCCACTCTGGTGGGTTCGATTCTTCGTATCCCGTACACGGTGGCCACCGCTCGTTTCGGCGGTCGCAACTGGACGGTGTTGAGTGCGCTGTTCCTGTTCGTACCCATACTTCTCGCCCTGTACCTGATGATGCATCCCGGTGCGTCGTACACCACATTCATGTTGGTAGCGGCCACTGCAGGTATCGGCGGCGGCAACTTCGCGTCGTCGA
>NZ_JBJURM010000051.1:0-24333 GCF_046097995.1 Rhodococcus sp. 5A-K4 | reverse complement strand
CGCCGACACCACCCCAGCAATCACACCCCCCACACGATCAACCTCGACCGACTCGACGTCGAGGTGAATGCGTGCTTCCTCCGGCGTCAGCACGAGCTGATACCCCGTGCCGTCGACCTCGGGATAAATGGTCCGAAGGATCTCGTGACGATCGACGACGTCACCGACTGCCGATTCGAGCGCGTCTAGATCGAGGTCTCCGTGCAACCTGACGGGCATCGGAATGTTGTTCGCTGCCGAATCGGTGTCGAAACGGTTCAGGAACCACATCCGCTGCTGCGCCAGAGACAACGGAACACGATCCGGTCGCGCCTGCGCGACCAACGGCACGTGCGTTGCGTCGCCTATGTGTGACGAGAGCGAAGCGGCAAGGCTCTCCACCGTCGACGCTTCGAAGATGGTGCGAACGGCCAGCGTCGTATTCAAGGTCGACCCGAGACGAGCAGACACGCGTGTTGCCACCAACGAGTTTCCACCGAGCTCGAAGAAATCGTCGTCCAAGCCCACCTGTGGCACTCCGAGTACATCGGAGAACACCTGCGCCACGGTCTGTTCGACGCTCGACTCCGGAGCGCGGAACGCTCGAACCTCGAAGATCGGAGATGGCAACGCCTTCCGGTCGACCTTGCCACTCGCATTGAGCGGCACCGCGTCGATCACCATCACGCTTGCCGGAACCATGTACTCCGGCAACCGTTCCCCGGCAGCTCGCCTGACTGCGGCGGTTTCCACGACGAATCCCGGTGCCGGGACAACGTACCCGACCAGTCGATCGCCGAGGAGGTCGTCGTGATGCAGGACCACGATTGCCACCGAAACCGCATCGAGGGCCGAAAGCACCGACTCGATCTCGCCTAGTTCGATTCGCTGTCCCCGGAGCTTGACCTGAAAGTCGGTTCGACCGACGTACTCGAGTTCACCGTGCTTGTTCCACCGAGCCAGGTCACCGGTGCGGTACATGCGGGCGCCACTGTGTCCGTTCGGATTCGCCACGAAACGCTCCGCAGTGGTGGCGAACCGGCCACCGTAGCCGCGCCCGACTCCTACTCCCCCGACGTACAACTCGCCTGCCACGCCCACCGAGACCGGATGGAGTCGTTCGTCCAATACGAACAGATCGATTCCCGGGACGGGTCTGCCGATCGGCACGCCGGCGCTGTCCTCACGTGACGCAATCTGGAACGACACCACGTCTGACGCCTCGGTCGGACCGTAGCTGTTGACGACGGACACTCCTGAATCCATCAGGGCCGCAATGCGATCCATCCTGATTGGTTCTCCACCGAGGAATACGACATCGAGGCCCGTCAGGACACTACCCGAATCGTGCTCCACCAATGCCTCGAATGCACTCGGCGACATGTTTGCCACCCGGACGTCGGCCGGTTGCGCTGCTGCCAGCACCTCGGCCGGTTCGAACCCTTCCGGTGCCAGATGAACTGCCGCACCTGAACTCAGTGCTGCCCACACGTTCTTCTGCGTCAAGTCGAATCCGGGTGCGGAAGCTATGAGCATTCCGGCACCGAGCGGCACCTGTCCGCGGTACCAACGGACGGTGTTCTCGATACCGGCCATCGGCACCATCGTGGGTTTCGGCCGGCCGGTCGAACCAGACGTGGAGATCACATAGCCCAGGTGCGCCAGGGATGTGGGCGCACTCCACGGGTCCTCCAACGACGGGACAGACTCCTCCGGTGTGTGTTCGATCCGATCCACTCGAATCGACGGAACCGGCAGTGTCCGCTCGTTTACGACGATCGCTGTTCGTGCTGCCGTGTCCTCCAGGATCATCTCGATGCGGTCGTCGGGATAGGCAGGATCAACCGGCGCGTACGCGGCACCGGCCTTCCAGACCGCCACCATCGCGACAATCCAATCGATCGAGCGCGGGAGGACTATCGCCACGACATCGTCCGGCCGTACACCGGATTCGATGATTTTGTGGGCGAGGACCGAGCTTTTGGCGTCGAGTTCGGCATAGGTCACCGTGGTCTCGCGCGACAGCACGGCAGACGCGTCCGGACGAGTCGCCACCACCGCAGCGAACTCGGAGATCAACGATGCCGAACGGGCCGGCGCCGGCGCGCCGCTCGTCCAATCGACGATGTGTTCTTTCTCCGTGGCCGAGAGCAGCTCGAGATCGCCGACAACGACCCCGGAATCCTGAACAACCTGATCCACGACCTGTCGGAAGCGCGCTGCGAACGAAGCGATCGTGCTCTCGTCGAACAAGTCGGTTGCATAGTTCCACGTCAACGACAGACCGCCGGCCGTATGGTCCGCAGGTTCCGTGACAGTCAGCTGCAGATCGAACTTGGCCGACTCCAGATCTATTTCTACCGGAGCCACCGATACACCCGGAAGAACCAACTCGTTACTTCCGATGTTCTGGAACGCCAACATCACCTGGAAAAGCGGCGAACGAGCTTGGGAACGAGCCGGGTTGAGAATTTCCACCAATCGTTCGAACGGCACATCGGCGTGACCGAAGGCGCCGAGATCGGTCTCGCGGATTTCGGCCAGCAATTCAGCGAAAGTGGCACCGGAATCGACCTTCGAACGCAGGACGAGAGTATTCACGAACATTCCGACCAGATCGTCGAGCACCTGCGATCCTCGACCTGCGACCGGAGTTCCCACAGCAAGATCGCCGGTACCCGACAGTCGTGAGAGAACAACAGCCAGAGTCGCGTGCACGACCATGAACAGAGACGAATTATTCTCCGTTGCAATATGATTCAATTGTCCGTGCACATCAGCCGGAATTGTGGACAGGTAATCTGCACCTCGGTTGGAGGCAACCGCAGGACGTGGACGGTCGAGTGGAAGCTCGAGCAACTCCGGCAGATCCGCCAAGTTTGACCGCCAGTACTCGACCTGTTGCGACATCAGCGACGCAGCGTCGTCCTCCGAGCCGAGAACCGCGCGCTGCCAGAGGGCGTAATCGGCATACTGAATGTCCAGCGGAGCCCAGTCCGCGGCAGTGCCCCGTGATCGCGCCACATACGCAGTCATCACGTCTCTGACCAGCGGCCCCATCGAGAAGCCGTCCGCCGCGATGTGATGCATGGCTACAGCCAAAATCCACTCGGACTCACTCACCCGGAGAAGTCGGGCTCTGAAGGGAATCTCTGATACCAGATCGAACCCTCGGGAGAAGAAATCCGTGAGCACCTGCGAAACCTCCGCAGATGACGATTCGACGACGGTCCACTCGAGCGTTTCGTCTTCGCCCGAGGTGATCCGCTGAAATCCCACACCGTCGAGCGACGGATAGACCGTCCGGAGAACTTCGTGTCGATCGACCACGTCGAAGATCGCGAGCCTCAAGGCATCCACATCGAGCGAGCCGCTCATCCGAAGCGCCAGCGGAATGTTGTCGACAGTCGATTCGGGTTCGAATCGATTGAGGAACCACATTCGTTGCTGCGCAAGTGAAAGCGGAATTCGATCAGGTCGATCCTGCCGAACGAGTGCATGCCGCGCACCGTCCCCGACCGTCGATTCCAATCGTTCCGCGAGTGCACCGACCGTGGACGCTTCGAACATGATTCTCACGGGGACCGACGTATCGAGGGCTTCGCCCAGTCTCGCCGCAACCCGAGTGGCGATCAATGAGTTTCCACCCAGTTCGAAGAAATCGTCATCGAGGCCGACACGTGGTACTCCCAGCACATCCGCGAATACCTGCGCGACAGCCTGCTCGACAGGATCGATCGGCGCACGGAACGCACGAGTACGGAGTTCCGGGATCGGCAGGCGACCGAAGTCGGTCTTGCCGGCGGTGGTGAGCGGAATCGCGTCGAGTACGACGACAATATCGGGAAGCATGTACTTGGCGAGGAATTCCGACGCCGAATCGATCACGCGGTCAGGGTCGACGACGCTGCCACTCGCGGCCACGACGTACGCCACCAGACGGGTACCGTGCACATCGTCCGCGACCACCCGCACGACCACCTGCGAGACCGTGGAGTCACGCAGAAGGACCGCCTCGATCTCACCGAGTTCGATTCGGTATCCACGTACCTTGACCTGTGAGTCCCCACGGCCCACGTACTCGATACCGCGATCATCCGTCCAGCGGACGACGTCACCCGTCCGGTACATCCTCTCACCTGGAGTGCCGTAGGGATTTGCTACGAATCTTGTTGCGGTGAGACCGAACTGATCGAGATACCCACGTGCGATTTGGATTCCCGAGACGTAGAGCTCTCCCACGACTCCGACAGGGACAGGTTGCAGACGCTGGTCGAACACGTACGCGGCCAGGCCGTCGACCGGACCGCCGATAGTGACGCTGTCCTCGGATGTCAGGGCCGTGCTGATGTTCGTCGCCACCGTGGCTTCGGTGGGACCGTAAGCATTGAAGAATTCGCGTCGGCGGCCGTCGGGGAGTTCGAGCGCCCATGCCGCGATCAACGACGGTGAGCATGCCTCGCCACCGACAACCACGACGCGAAGTTCGTCGAGCCCGATCGGATCGACGGACGCCAACGCAGCGGGTGTCACAAAAGCGTGTGTGACGTTCTCGGCGCGAAGGATGCTCGCCAACTCGGCGCCGCCGTACACGGAAGGCGAAACGACGACCATCCGAGATCCGGCCCCGAACGCCATCAGCAATTCGAGTACCGAAGCATCAAAACTGGGGGATGCGAAATGCAGGGTCACGGCGTCAGCAGTAAGACCGAAGCGTTCGATCTGAACTGCCGCAAAATTGGCGACACCGGCGTTCTGGATCGTCACGCCCTTGGGCAAGCCGGTAGTTCCGGAGGTGTAGATGACGTAAGCGGGGTGACGGTGATCGAGCGGACGAATCCGTTCGGAATTAGACACGGGGGCACCCGAAACACGCGCGCAGCGCGCGGAAACGGTCGGATCGTCGATGGCGACCCAGGAAAGCTCCGCCGGGAGCGAGCCGATGCTGGCAGCGGTCGACAACCCGAGAACGGCACCGGAATCGCGAACCATGTGCACGATGCGCTCCGACGGGTACGCCGGATCCACGGGAACAAAAGCGGCACCCGACTTCGCGATTCCCCACCAGGCGACAACCGACTCGACAGAACGTGCGATGGCAACAACGACCCGGTCTTCCGGACCGACTCCGTCTTCGATCAGAATTCGCGCAATGCGAGAGGAACGATCGTCGAGTTCTCCGTACGTGAGCGATCGGCCATCGAATCGCACGGCGATCGCGTCCGCGTCGACCGAAGCCGCGCGCGAGAGGATTTCGGCCAAGGTGCCGGAAACCTCCGCACCGCCACGCACGCTCGTGAGCGAGCGACGCTCGTCGGAGGACAGTATCTCGACGTCGCCGATCGTGCGTTTCGGGTCGGCAACCACCTGGTGCAGGATTCGCACGAATCGTTCGGCAAACGCTTCGATCGACTGCGCGTCGAACAAGTCGGTGGCGTACGTGAACTCGGCCAGCATTCCGTTACTGTGACCGTCGCCGATCTCCGACAGAGCCAACTCCAGATCGAACTTTGCTGTTGCCGTGTCGATCTCAGTGGTCTCTACCTCGAGTCCAGGCAGCTCGAAGCTGGTATGCGCCAGGTTCTGGAACGAGAGAACAACCTGAAAGATCGGATGTCGAGATTGGGTTCGATCCGGGTTGAGAGCGTCGACGAGAGTCTCGAACGGCACATCCGCGTGGGCGAATGCATCGAGCGACATCTGAGACGAGCGATCGAGGAGATCCGCGAACGAAATTTCCGGATCCACGGCGGTCCGGAGCACCAGTGTGTTCACGAACATTCCGACCATGTCGTCGAGTACACGTTCACCGCGCCCTGCCACCGGCGTGCCCAAGACGACGTCGCGGGAGCCGCTCAGCCGCGAGCAGAGAATCGCCAGGGCTGAATGCATGACCATGAACAGCGTTGCATTGTGCTCACGTGCAAGGGCATCGAGCGCTCGACGTACGTCGCCGGGAATCTCGAAGCGAGTGCGAGCGCCGCGGAAGGACTGCGCAGGCGGGCGGGGGTGATCGAGGGGTAGTTCCAGTTGATCCGGCGCTCCGGTCAACGTCTGCTTCCAGAATTCGATCTGATCGGACATCAGAGAACCAGCGTCATCCGCCGAACCAAGCAGGTCTCGTTGCCACAACGCGTAATCGGCGTACTGCGCCTCGAGCGGCTCCCAGCCGGGTGCGTCACCCGAACTGCGTGACACATAGGCAGTCATCACGTCACGCGCGAGCGGCCCCAGGGACCATCCGTCGGCCGAAATATGGTGGACCGAGATCGCGAGCACGTGCTCGTTGTCGGCGATCTGGAGCAGCTCCATGCGGATCGGGAACTCACGTGTCAGATCGAATCCACGCGAGCCGACCGCCGAGACTGCAGTGTTGACATCAGCTCGGTCGATCCCAATCGGGACCAATGCGATCTGGACTTCTTCGGACGTGCAGACGACTTGATTTGGTGCGCCGTTGATCTCCGGATATATGGTGCGCAACACCTCATGTCGATCAACCACGTCGACGGCTGCTGCGGCGAGGGCCGCAGTGTCGAGCGCGCCGACCAACCGCAACCCGAAGGTGATGTTGTACGCGGCCGAATCCGGATCGAAACGATTCAGGAACCACATGCGCTGCTGAGCCAATGACAGCGGAACACTTTCAGGACGCTTCCCCGCCGCCAGCGGTGTGCGTGATCCACCGTCCACATGTGATTCGACGCGCGAGGCGAGTGCTTCGACTGTCGACGCTTCGAAAAGAACACGAACCGCAACAGTCGCGTTGAGCGCGTCGCCCAACCTAGCCGCAACCTGCGTCGCGATCAGCGAGTTTCCGCCGAGTTCGAAGAAGTCGTCGTCGAGGCCGACCTGATCGAGTCCGAGGACGTCGGAGAACACCCGGGAGACGATCTGCTCGACGACGGTCGTCGGCGCCCGAAACTCACGCTCCTCGAATACCGGATCCGGCAACGCATTTCGATCAAGTTTGCCGTTCACCGTCAACGGCAACGAATCGATGACGACCACTGCATCGGGGACCATGTAACCGGTGAGGAATTCTGCCGCCGATGCGAGGACGTTTTCGGCCGACAGAACTGCTCCACTGACAGGCACCACGTAGGCGACCAGTCTGGCGCCGAATCGTTCGTCCGACCGGACGACAGCCACGGCCTGCGCGACGCCCTCGGCGCGCGCGAGCACAGTTTCCACTTCGCCCAGTTCGATGCGGAAACCGCGAATCTTGACCTGCGAGTCGCTTCGACCGACATACTCGATATCGAGATCCCTGGTCCAACGCACGACGTCTCCGGTGCGATACATACGCCCTGCGGTGCTGCTGAACGGGTCCGCGACGAAACGGCCGGCCGTGAGACCCGGGTTCGCGTGATAACCCCTCGATACCTGAGCACCCGAAAGATAGAGCTCACCCGTCACACCCACCGGAACGGGCTCGAGACTCGCATCGAGTACCAACGCCGACATTCCACGCACCGGGCCACCGATGGTAACTCGATCGCGAATCGTCAACGGGGCACTGATGTTCGACATAATGGTCGTCTCGGTGGGGCCGTATCCATTGTGGAACGCGCGTCCTTCGGCCCACCGAGACACCAACTCCGCGGGAACCGCTTCCCCGCCCGCTATGACCACTCGGAAATCTTTCAGCCCGGTCGGGTCGACCGAGGCCAACGCAGACGGGGTGACGAAGGCGTGCGTGACCCTCTCGTCGCGGATCAGATTTGCGAGTTCGACGCCGCCGTAGATATCGGGCGGCACTACAACCATGGTCGATCCGGCACCGAAGGCCAACAACAACTCCAGGACCGACGCGTCGAAGCTCGGCGATGCGAAGTGAAGAGCTCTGGTGTCGGAGTCGAGTCCGTACCGCTCGATCTGGACCTCGCAGAAGTTCGCAACTCCCGAGTTGGGAACGACGACCCCCTTCGGAAGACCTGTGGTTCCCGAGGTGTAAATCACGTACGCGGCGTTCAGCGGACGCAATTCGCGAATGCGATCGCATTCCAGGATCGGTGTATCCGTGAGCTCGTCCAAACGCTCACGCACACCGGCACTGTCGATCGCCCACCAGGCGACCACGGCCGGCAGATCGTCGGCAACCGATTCAACTGTCAGACCAACGGTTGCGTTCACGTCGGTCACCATGTGGACGATGCGCTCGGAGGGATAGGCAGGATCCACCGGGACAAAGGCAGCACCGGTCTTGGCGACCGCCCACCACCCGACCACCGATTCGACCGAACGCGCGATAGCGATCGCCACTCGATCTTCCGTCCCGATCCCCTCGGCGATCATCAGACGTGCAAGTTGCGACGATCGCGCGTCCAGCTCACGGTATGTCACCGAATCACCGCGGAACCGCAATGCAACAGCGTCAGGCGCCTGGGCCGCCGCGCTTTCCAGAATCGAGGCCAGTGTCCCCGAGGCCGGGGCGGCACCCCGAATTGCCGTCAGAGTCCGGCGTTCGACGGCGTCGAGGATCTCCACGTCTCCAATGCGGACAGCCGGGTCGGCGACAACCTGATCCAGGATTCGCAGGAAGCGTTCCGCGAACCGTTCGACGGTCGATGCGTCGAAAAGGTCTGTCGCATATTCGAACACGGCGTGGGTATCGCCATGCACATCCGGGGAGACGAATGTTTCCGACAGCGTCAACTGCAGATCGAATTTGGCGATGGGAATGTCGAGTTCAGTTGCGACAGCGCTGATCCCGGCAAAATCCAGCTCTCGCGGACCGGACACCTCGGTACTCAGCACAACTTGAATGATGGGGTGGCGCGTCTGGGAACGGGCCGGATTGAGCACCTCGACCAAGCGCTCGAACGGAACACCCGAATGCGCAAAAGCACTCAGATCCACGTCGCGTACCCGTGTCAGGAAGGCCGCGAACGACTCGGCGGCGTTGACCTCGGTACGCAAGACCAAGGTATTGACGAACATCCCGATAACAGTGTCGAGCGATTTGTGACCGCGCCCCGCGATCGGTGAACCGATGGCGATGTCCGACGAGCCGCTGAGTCTGCTCATCAGAATCGTGAATGCCGCCTGCGTGACCATGTACGGGGACGCGTTGACTGAGCGGCCGAGATCGACGAGTTTGCGGTAGGTATCCGCTTCCACGACGAACCGGTGCTTGGCACCTCGATAGCTCGCAACAGCAGGCCGCGGCCGGTCCGTCGGCAACTCCAACTGTTCAGGCGTGCCTGTCAGCGTTTCCTTCCAGAACTGAATCTGGCGCGACACTTCCGAGTTCGAATCGTCTTCGGAGCCGAGGACCTCGCGTTGCCACAGCGCGTAGTCGGCGTACTGCACCTCCATCGGAGGCAACACCGGTGTCGTCCCGTCTACCCGGGCTGTGTAGGCAACCATGATGTCGCGGGCGAGAGGACCGAACGAAAGTCCATCTGCCGCAATGTGATGCAACACCATCACGAGGACGTGATCTTCGGTTCCGACAGATACGAGTGCGACCCGGAAGGGGACCTCGCGAGTCACGTCGAATCCGCGACGAGCAAATTCGTACAGGTATCCCGTCAATCCTGATTCGGTGACCTGAACCGGGGCAAGTTCGAGGTCGCGGAGAACCTGCTCAGCCGGCAAGACGATTTGCTGTGCGTCTCCGCTGATTTCCGGGTAGATCGTGCGCAATGACTCGTGACGGCTGATCAGGTCCGCAAAGGTGTGTTCCAGTGCTGCAACGCTGACCGATCCGGACAGACGAACGGAAAACGGAAGGTTGTACGTGCCCGAATCGGAATCGAATCGATTGAGAAACCACATGCGTCGCTGTGCAAGTGACAGCGGGAGAACATCCGGGCGTTCTCCGGCCACGAGTGCCGGCGCCGCGCGGGTCTTTCCCACCGATGCCTCCGCGCGTGCTGCGAGGGCGGTCACCGTCGACGATTCGAAGAGATCCCGCACCCCCATCTGCACATCCAGAAGCGTTCCCACTCGCGTGACGAGTTTGGTTGCCACCAAGGAATTTCCGCCGAGATCGAAGAAGTCGTCGTCGATACCGACTTCTTCCACCTCGAGGACCTCCGCGAACACCGCGGCAACAATGCGTTCGGTTTCCGTTCGCGGCGCCCGATACTCCTTCGCGCTCGCGAAGACCGGATCGGGCAACGCTGCTCGGTCCAGTTTGCCGCTCGTATTGAGAGGCAGAGCGTCGAGAATCATGAGCGAGGCGGGAACCATGTACGACGGAAGGGACAGGCCCGCGAATTCCATGAGGTCGGACTGAACGACAGCGGTCCCCGGGACGGCCACCAGGTATCCGACCAACTGATCTCCCGTCGGCGTGCCGACAACGAGTACAACTGCCTGCGTGACGCCGGGGTGAGCCAGCAGAACCGTCTCGATCTCACCCAATTCGATCCGTTGCCCGCGGAACTTCACCTGAAAGTCGGTGCGCCCGATGTAGTCGAGATTGCCGTCCTCACGCCAACGGACCAAATCGCCAGTGCGATACATTCTTTCGCCGGGTTCACCGAAAGGTGCGGCCACAAATCTGTCGGAGGTGATGTCCGGACGACCGACGTATCCCCGCGCCAACTGAATTCCCGAAAGATACAACTCTCCGGGCTGCCCGATCGGAGTCGGATGCAGATGTGCGTCGAGGACGTGAGCCTGGGTGTTCCACTCGGGGATACCGATCGGAACCGAAACAGTGTCCTGGCTACCACTTTCGTAGTAGGTGACCGACACTGCCGCCTCTGTCGGTCCATACAGGTTGTGCAGCCCTGCGCTGGACAGATCGCGAAACGCCGAAGCGGTTTCAGGCGGGAGCGCTTCGCCGATCACAAAGACGTGCCTGAGGGAGTCACACGAACCCGCAGGTGCATTCGAAGTGAACAAAGTGAGCATTGACGGAACGAAATCCGTTATGGTCACGCCATGTTCGACGATCTTGTCGGCCACGTACATCGGATCACGGTGACCGTCAGGGGTCGCTATCACCATCGAGGCGCCGACATGCAACGGCATGAAGAACCCCCATAGCGACACGTCGAAGGTCGTTGCAGTCTTCTGCAGATAAACGTCGTTCGCACCGAGTTCGTACTCGGTATTCATCCACTGCAACTGGTTGTTGATGGCAGCGTGGGTGACCGCGACACCCTTAGGTCGCCCGGTCGATCCTGACGTGTATATCACGTAGGCGGTGTTGTCCGCCCGTACCGGCGCCAGACGCTCATGATCTCTGACGGGCCTGTCGCCCAGCAGACTCAGATCTACGACATCGATCTCGAGGAAAGTCGTGCCGACCGGGAAGTCGACCGCGTCACGTGCCGTCGTCAGCACACAGACCGGGCGGGCGGATTCGAGAATGTAGGCGGTTCGATCTGCCGGATGATCAGGGTCGACCGGAACCCAGGCGCCACCGGCTTTGACGATGGCGTACATTCCGATGATCAGGTCGAACGAGCGTCGAATCGAAAGCCCGACAAGAGATTCGGGACCAACACCCATCGTGATGAGTTTCCTGGCAAGCCGGTTTACGCGCGCATCGAACTCCGCGTACGTCAATGTCGCACCCTCATACACCAACGCCGTGGCGTCGGGTGTCTCGGAAACCTGACGATCGAATTCCTGGATCAACGTTCGTGCCGGCACTAGGGACTGCGTCTCGTTCCAGCCGGCGATCTGTCGCCGTTCGTCTTCAGTGGCGACCGGGATGTCCCACACCCGCTGGTACGACGGCGCGGATACGAACTTTTCGAAGAAATCGATGAACCGTAGGTGATTCTGCTGCGCCTGATGCGGAGTGTAGAGGTTGGGATTCGACTCGAAGTCGATGTGCGTACGCGAGTCTCCGACGCTTCGGTAGATGTTGACACCGAGATCTTCGATGAGTCCGGTCGACAAGATATGCAGTTCACCGACCATCGGGCCGAACTGCAGTTCCGACGAGAACAGCATGATGTTGACCCAAGGCCCGAAGAAAGCGCCCTGGCCCGGAACGAATTCGCCGTCCCGAATCATGTCCTCGTGGCGATACAACTGATGACGGAGTGCGCCGGATACCTCTGTAGCAACCGAGCTGAGCAATCCTTTGACCGTTGTCGACGGCGATATGTCGAATCGCAGCGGAACGACGTTGGAGACCATTCCGCCCGATCGCCGAAGTACGGCGGTCGTACGGCCCGAAACAGGCAGACTCAGTGCAACACGCTCGCTACCGGTCATCTGTGCGAGGTATGCGCCGAAGGCCGCGATCACCGCGCTCGCGACCGTGACCTCTTCACGTTCGAGAAAATCGGTGAGCCGCTGCCCGACCTGGTGGCTGAGAGCAGCTGACTCGATTCGACTGCGAGGGGCCGGCGGAGCCGATCGACCGGCCAGGCTGGTCGTTTCGCCGAGCCCGGCAATGCGCTCGGCCCAATACTCTCGGTCGGCCTCGAAACGGCTCGAATTCCGATACTTGATCTCCGCGTCGTAGACCTTGCGGAGGTCGGATGCTTGGCTGGGTACCGGCTCTGTATTCGCGACAAGTGCTGAATACAGTTCCGCAACTCTGTTGACGAAGGTCGATGCACCGAGCCCGTCGAGAATCGTGTGGTGGACACGTGTGTACCAAAAGAATCGGTCGTCGCCGAGTTGGACGACGGTCGCCGCGATCAACCGATCGGTCAGCATGTCGATGGGTCGACTGCGATCGGTGCGCATCCAACGCATCGCGGCCTCGAGCGGATCCGGCTCGCCCCGGACGTCGACGAAGCCGAGCGGAGCCTCGAGGTTCGGATCCACCTGCTGGAACGGTTGAGCGTTCACCTCGAAGATGCGAACGAATGCCGATCCGATCTCGAGTCCGGCAGTCGCAGTTGCTTCGCGGAGCACCTCCAATTGAAGCGGTCCACGGAGTTCGACGTACTGTGCAATGTTGACTGGCACACTCGGATCAAGGTGCTGAGCGAACCACATGCCGAGCTGCGCAGCCGAGAGTGGGAATGCGCCTGATCGCTGAACGTCTTCCGGCGAGCTGCCGACCTCCGGCTTGCCGCTCCCCAGTTCTCCGTTACCCAGCGAATTCACGCCCACAGCCTCTCTTCCACACCATTGCGCACCCGCGTGAATCGAACGTCCGGTTCACGCGACTACCGATCTCGCCAACCTGCCGCGAGCCAGAACCACCCATTGTCTCTGATGTGTCAAAGGCACGACAAAGCCACACCGACATATCGAGTTCCTCGCTACGGATTGTTACAGCCGCCCCCGTCACGACGCTCCGGATTCGCCCCCATGTCCGGGAACTCCCGACGTCCTGACTTCATCCCCCTTCGATCCGTTCTCGTCGACAATGTTCGAGAGTGCAGCACCGTCGAACCGTGCCAGAAAGTCGCCGATTCTCGATTGCGCCGACTTGAACAATCTACCCGCTCCATTCGGACTCCCATCCCCACAGGTCGAGACAAGAAGGTCGAAACAATTGCCGGAATTGTCCACTTCACCACAGGGTAGCTCTGACCTCCGACATCCAGACGCGAAAACGCGCCGATCATTGATCGGCGCGTTTCGAGTCCGAGGACTTCGCGGCTCTCAAGACACGGTTACACCCGTCACACTCTGCAGGTGTTCGCGACTGACACCCGGAGCCAACTCCACAAGCTCCAGCCCCTCCGCGGTGACGTCCAGCACTGCCAGGTCGGTGATGATCCGGTGGACGACGCCCTGCCCGGTAAGCGGCAGGGTGCACGCCTCGACGATCTTGGGGTTTCCGTCGCGATCGGTGTGCTCCATCACGACGATGACGCGGCGGGCACCGTGGACCAGGTCCATCGCCCCGCCCATGCCCTTGACCATCTTGCCGGGGACCATCCAGTTGGCGAGGTCACCCGTCTTCGACACCTGCATCCCGCCGAGCACCGCGGTGTCGATGTGGCCGCCGCGGATCATCCCGAACGAGAGGGCCGAGTCGAAGAACGCGGCACCAGGATTGACAGTGACGGTTTCTTTACCTGCATTGATGAGGTCGGCATCGACCTGATCATCGGCCGGATACGGTCCGGTACCGAGGATGCCGTTCTCGCTGTGCAGGACCACCTTGACACCCTCGGGCAAGTAACTGGGGATCAGCGTCGGCAGGCCGATACCGAGGTTGACGTACTCACCCGGCCGCATCTCGGCAGCAGCGCGAGCGGCCATCTCGTGGCGGGTCCAACCGATACGAGTTTCCTCTGCGCTGCTCACTTGGTACCTCCTGAGACGGTCCGCTTCTCGATCCGCTTCTCCTGTGGGCCTGTGTGCACGACCCGCGCGACGAACACACCAGGTAGGTGCACGTGTGCGGGGTCGATGTCGCCCGGCTCGACGAGGTTCTCCACCTGCGCGATGGTGATCCGGCCGGCCATGGCAGCAAGCGGGTTGAAGTTCATCGCCGTCTTGTTGAAGACGAGATTTCCTTCGGTGTCGCCGTAGTCCGCGTGCACGAGCGCGAAGTCAGCGGTGATCGCCTCTTCCAATACATACGTGCGGCCACCGAACACTGCCGTCGCCTTCGGTGGCGACGCCACGGCGATCGAACCGTCCGGGTTGTATCGCCACGGCAAGCCGCCCTCGGCGATCGGTGTGCCGACGCCGGCCGGAGTGTAGAACGCCGGGATGCCGGTACCGCCTGCTCGCAGCCGCTCGGCCAGCGTCCCCTGCGGCGTCAACTCCACTTCGAGCTCACCGGCGAGATACTGGCGGGCGAACTCCTTGTTCTCCCCCACGTACGACGCCGTCACCCTGGCGATCCGGTGCGCGCCGAGCAGAATGCCGAGACCGTAGTCGTCGACACCGCAGTTGTTGGAGAACACCTCGAGATCGGTGGCGTCGCCGTCGGCGATCGCCGCGATCAGTGCGTCGGGAATACCGCACAGCCCGAAGCCGCCCACTGCGAGCCTGGATCCGCTCGCGATGTCGGCAACTGCCTCAGCTGCCGTATTCACGACTTTGCTCATCCGTTAGTTCTCCTTCTGCTGAAAGATTCCGGCTCGGTGAAGAAGCTTCTCGGCGTGACGAAGAACGGGAGCGTCGACCATCTTGCCCTCGAACGCGAACACACCACGTTCAGTAGACACCGCGGCAAGCACTCGTGTGGCCCAGTCGATCTCTTTTTCCGAAGGTGCGAAGGCACCACGGATGACCTCGACCTGACTCGGGTGGATCGCAACCTTCACGTCGAAGCCGACTGCGACAGCATCAGCGGACTCGACGCCCAGGCCGACGAGGTCCTTGATGTCGAGATACACGGAATCGACAGCCAACCGGCCGTAGCTCTTCGCAGCCAGGAGAGACGTCGATCGGACGTGCTTGGCAACGTCGCGGTACGAACCGTTCGGGTGCCTGCTCGAATTACCGCCGAGACCGGCCACAAGATCCTCGGCTCCCCACATGACACCGATGGCGTTCGCAGCAAGCGCGATGTCGGCCACGGCGAGGGCTCCTCGCGGGGACTCGACGAGTGCAACCACATCCGCCGGTGCGAGCGAGAGGACGTCCTCAGCCGATTCGCACTTGGACAGCATGAGACGCGAATAGTGTGTGCCGTCCAGCGCGATCAGATCGAGTTCGTGATCAGGCGTACCGACCGGATTGACGCGCACAATCGTCCGGTCCGGATCGAGAGGAGTGTCGATCAGGGCTGCACGTGCGGCTTCTTTGTCGGCCGGAGCCACCCCGTCTTCGAGATCGAGGATCACGACGTCGGCAACGGCGGCCGCCTTCGCGTAGCGCTCGGGACGATCCGCCGGGCAGAACAACCAGGCCGGCCCCGGTGGCGTCCACGTCATGAGGACACCTCGGCCGGGCGGAGCTGCACCAACGTCTTGCGCGTGGCAAGTGCGACGACATCGCCGTGCTGATTGCGCCCGGTGTGCACGAGCGTCACGATGCCTTCGCCCGGACGGCTCTTCGACTCACGCTTGTCCGCGATGAGCGTCTCGGCGTACAGGGTGTCCCCGTGAAAGAGCGGCTTCGGGAAGCTGATCTCGGAGAAACCGAGGTTCGCGACGATGGTGCCCTGCGTCAACTGCGCGACCGAGAGGCCGACGATGGTCGACAGGGTGAACATCGAATTGACCAGCCGCACACCGAATTGAGTGCCTTCGCTGTACGCAGCATCAAGATGCAGCGCCTGCGTGTTCATCGTCAGAGTCGTGAACAGTACGTTGTCAGCCTCGGTCACCGTTCGGCCTGGGCGATGCTCGTAGATCGCGCCGACCTCGAACTCCTCGAACCAGAGTCCGCGCTGAGTGATCTTCTTGGGGTTCGTCACAACCCTGCCTCACGGGCGATGAGCATCAACTGCACCTCGGTGGTTCCCTCACCGATTTCGAGGATCTTGCTGTCACGGTAGTGGCGCGCGACGGCGTACTCGTTCATGAAGCCGTATCCGCCGTGGATCTGGGTGGCGTCGCGGGCGTTGTCCATGGCAGCTTCGGAGGAGATGAGCTTGGCGATGGACGCCTGCTTCTTGAACGGCTTGCCCGACAACATGAGTGCGGCCGCGTCGTAGTACGCGGTGCGGGCCACGTGGGCGCGAGCCTCCATGCGCGCGATCTTGAACGCGATCGCCTGGTTGTGTCCGATGGGCCGACCGAACGCCTCGCGCTCCTTCGCGTACTTGATCGACTCGTCGACGCAGCCCTGGGCGGCACCGACGCTCAGCGCCGAAATAGCGATTCGGCCTTCATCGAGGATGCGCAGGAAGTTCGCGTAGCCGCGGCCACGCTCACCGAGCAGATTCTCTTCGGGGACACGAACATCGGCGAACGTGAGCGGATGGGTGTCCGATGCGTTCCAACCGACTTTGTTGTACGCCGGTTCGGCCGTGAAGCCGGGCGTCGTGGTCGGCACGAGGATCGTCGAGATCTCCTTCTTGCCGCCGTCCTTGACACCCGTGACCGCGGTGACCGTCACGAGCTTGGTGATGTCGGTGCCCGAGTTGGTGATGAACTGCTTGTTGCCGTTGATGATCCACTCACCGCTGTCGAACTTCGCGGTGGTCTTGGTGCCGCCGGCGTCGCTACCCGCACCGGGTTCGGTCAGGCCGAAGGCAGCCAACGACTTGCCGCTGGTGAGCTGCGGAAGCCACTCCTGCTTCTGTGCCTCGTTACCGAAACGGTAGATCGGCATGGCACCAAGGGACACACCAGCTTCGAGAGTGATCGCGACGCTCTGGTCGACCTTGCCCAGCTCTTCGAGCGCCAGGCAGAGTGCGAAGTAGTCGCCGCCCATTCCGCCGTACTCCTCGGGAAACGGCAGGCCGAACAGTCCCATGTCGGCCATCCCGGCCACTACCTCGTACGGGAAGGTGTGGTTGGCGTCGTGCTCGGCAGCAACCGGTGCCACTACGGTCTTCGCGAAATCCGCAACCGTCTTGGCGAGCTGCTGGTATTCGTCCGGAAGCGCTCCGGTGGCAAGGTAATCGGACATCAGGCGTCTTCCTTCTGCGTCGTGTTCTCGGTCTTTACTTCTGCAGTCTCTTCGTCCGCGACAGGTACCACGCGGGCCAGAACCTGATCCACCATCACCTGATCGCCCTGACGGACAAGCACTTCCACGATCCCGTCGATCGGGGACGTCAAGGAGTGCTCCATCTTCATGGCCTCGACCACGACGAGTGGTTGTCCCGCGCTCACTGCCGCGCCGTTCTCGACGTTGACTGCGATGACGGCACCGGGCATGGGGCTGGCGATTTCGGCGTCACCGGCATGCTTGTCCTCACCGCGAACGCTGACTTCGGCAACCTCGCGCACGTGCCAGGTTCCGCCGCCTGCCAGCCACAGACCACCATCGGTCTGGGCGACGACAAACGTGCGTCGACGTCCGTCGATCACCACCGCCAGTTCGGATCCCGTCAGGGTCGCGCTGAATGCGCGCGGCTGTGAACCTTCGACCTCGACCTTTGCATCCGCGGGAACGCCGACGATCGCAACGTGCGACGTTCGGGTGCCGGCGGCGAGCCTGATGCTGGTCGGAGCGGGAGTTCCGACGCGCCATCCACTCGGGACGTCCCAGGGATCAACGGATTCCGAAGTTGTCCATCGCAAGAGCCAGCGATACGCCGCGGCAGCAATGAGAACCTCGTCGGAGGCGTCGGCCGCGACGAAGTCTTCGACGCGACGATCGAGCAGACCGGTGTCGAGGTTGCCCGCGATCACATCCGGATCAGCGAGGAGGAATCGTGCGAACTCGATGTTGGTCACGACTCCGAGCACTGCGGTGTCACCGAGTGCGCGATCGAGCTTGCGCAGTGCGCCTGCGCGGTCGGGAGCATGGGCGATGACTTTGCTGAGCATCGGGTCGTAGTCACTGCCGACGACGGTGCCCGCGAGCAGTCCGGAATCGACGCGCACGCCGGAACCTGACGGCTCGACCAGATCGACGACGCGGCCGCCGGTCGGCAGGAACCCACGGCCCGGATCCTCCGCGTACACACGAGCTTCGATAGCGTGCCCGGTCAGTGTGATGTCGCTCTGGGAGAAGGCCAACTTCTCCCCTGCTGCCACACGAACCTGCCATTCGACCAGATCCAGTCCGGTCACCATTTCGGTGACGGGGTGCTCGACCTGCAGGCGGGTGTTCATCTCCATGAAGAAGAACTCGTCCGGCTTGTCGGCGGAGACGATGAACTCGACAGTGCCGGCGCCGGTGTAATCGACGCTTCGAGCGGTGTTGCAGGCTGCCGCGCCGATCCGGTCGCGGGTCACCTGATCGAGCAGCGGTGACGGAGCCTCTTCGATGACCTTCTGGTGACGCCGCTGCAGGCTGCATTCGCGCTCACCGAGGTGAACGACGTTGCCGTGCTGGTCGGCGAGAATCTGGACCTCGATGTGCCGGGGCCGCAGGACGAATCGCTCGAGGAACAGGGTGTCGTCGCCGAACGACGACGCGGCCTCACGGCGGGCACTGCGAAGAGCCTCGGCCAGATTGGCCGGATCCTCGACCAGACGCATTCCCTTGCCACCGCCGCCTGCCGAAGGCTTGACCAACACCGGGTAGCCGATGTCCTCGGCCGCTGCGATCAGTTCTTCGTCGGTCAGATTCGGGCGAGCGATACCCGGGACCACCGGCACGTCGAACGCGGCAACCGCGTTCTTCGCGGTGATCTTGTCGCCCATCACCTCGATGGCCCGCTCGGAGGGGCCGAGGAAGGCGATTCCGGCGGCCGCGCAGGCAGCCGAGAACGCCGAGTTCTCCGACAGGAAGCCGTAACCGGGGTGAATGCCCTGAGCACCGGTGGACTTGGCAGCGTCGATGACCTTGTCGATGACGAGGTAGCTTTCACGCGCCGCGGCCGGTCCGATGTTGACGGCAGTGTCGGCCTCGCGGACATGGCGAGCATTCGCGTCGGCGTCGCTGTAGACGGCGACGCTGCGAATTCCCAACTCACGCAACGTGCGGATCACGCGAACCGCGATCTCACCGCGGTTGGCCACGAGAACAGTATCGATAGTGCGCAACTCAGTCATTTCGCTCACATCCGGAAGACGCCGTAGGAGACCGGCTCGATCGGTGCGTTTGCGCACACCGAAAGGGCCAGGCCGAGAACAGTTCTGGTATCTGCGGGATCGATGACACCGTCATCCCACAGCCGCGCAGTGGAGTAGTACGGATTGCCCTGAGCCTCGTACTGCTCACGGATCGGCGCCTTGAAGGACTCTTCGTCCTCGGCCGACCACGGATTGCCCGCGCTGTCGAGCTGCTCGCTACGAACCGTCGAGAGCACCGAAGCTGCCTGCTCGCCGCCCATGACCGAGATGCGCGCGTTCGGCCACATCCACAGGAAGCGAGGCGAATACGCGCGTCCACACATGGAATAGTTGCCGGCGCCGTACGAGCCGCCGATGACAACTGTCAGCTTGGGGACGCGTGCACACGCAACTGCCGTGACCATCTTGGCGCCGTGCTTGGCGATGCCGCCGGCCTCGTAGTCGCGTCCCACCATGAAGCCCGCGATGTTCTGCAGGAACAGCAGCGGCACACTGCGCTTGTCGCACAGTTCGATGAAATGTGCTCCCTTCATGGCGGATTCGCCGAAGAGAACGCCGTTGTTGGCGATGATGCCGACCGGGTGGCCCTCGATGTGGGCGAAACCGGTGACGAGCGTCTTGCCGTATTCAGCCTTGAACTCCTGGAACGCGCCACCGTCGACGAGCTTGGTGATCACCTCGTGCACGTCGTACGGAGTACGGGGATCGGTCGGGACGACGTCGTACAGCTCGCTCTGATCGGCGACGGGCGGAACCGTGGAGATGACGTCCCACGGGCGCTCGGAGCGGGGGCCGAGCGTGGCAATGATGTTGCGCACGATACGAAGTGCGTCGCGGTCATCCTCGGCCAGGTGGTCGGTGACGCCGGAAACCTTGGAGTGCAGGTCGCCGCCGCCGAGCTCTTCTGCCGTCACGATCTCACCGGTGGCTGCCTTCACCAGCGGCGGGCCGCCGAGGAAGATGGTGCCCTGGTTGCGGACGATCACTGCTTCGTCGCTCATCGCGGGCACGTAAGCGCCGCCCGCGGTGCACGAACCGAGAACTGCGGCGATCTGGGGAATCCCCTTGGCGCTCATGGTCGCCTGGTTGTAGAAGATCCGGCCGAAGTGCTCACGGTCCGGGAAGACCTCGTCCTGGCGCGGCAGGAAGGCGCCGCCGGAGTCGACGAGGTAGATGCATGGAAGGTTGTTCTGCAGCGCAACTTCCTGCGCGCGCAGGTGCTTCTTCACCGTCATCGGGTAGTACGTGCCGCCCTTGACCGTCGCGTCGTTGGCAACGATGACGCACTCCCGGCCCGACACACGGCCGATACCGGTGATGACGCCGGCGCCGGGGCACTCGTCGTCGTACAGGCCGTTGGCCGCCAGCGGCGACAACTCGAGGAACGGGCTGCCCTGGTCGAGCAGCGAGTCGACGCGATCTCGCGGCAGCAGTTTCCCTCTGCTCACGTGGCGCTCGCGAGAGCGCTCGTTGCCACCCAGCGCTGCTTGCGCCAGTTTCTTCTTCAGTTCGTCCACCAGAACGGTGTGATCGGACCGGTAGCCCGATCCTTGCGTGATTCCACTGGGAGTCATCCCGCCGCCTTCGCCATGAGTTAATGCTCGATAACTGAAACTAGATTAACTATGATTAACTGAGTTGTCCAGAACACAAGCGAAGAAAGATCGAGAGAATGACCTCTGAGCAGGTAGCAGCTCCGACGCGACGCGATCAGATGAAGGCCGACCGTCGTCGTCAGCTCTTGGATGCCGCCGCACGGTTGATCGCCGAACGCGGATTCGTGAGTGTGCGACTCGAAGACCTCGGGGCGGCCGTCGGTATCAGCGGCCCGGCCGTGTACCGGCATTTCCCCAACAAGGATGCCGTCCTCGTGGAACTTCTCGTCGGCATCAGCACGCGCCTACACGAAGGCGGTTCTGCGGCAGCGGAGGCAGCGGACTCACCGAGCGCCGCTCTCGACGCACTGGTGGAGTTCCACCTCGACTTCGCGCTCGGCGAGCCGGACCTGATCCGCATCCAGGACCGCGACCTCGAAAGCCTGCCGGCCGACGCGCGTCGACAGGTGCGCCAAACGCAGCGCAAGTACGTCGAGGTGTGGGTCGGAGTCCTCGAGCAACTCGATCCCCAGCTCGACCAGGCGGATGCCCGCATCAAAGCGCACGCCACTTTCGGTCTGATCAACTCGACCCCTCACAGCGCCAACCCAGCTTCGCCGGCACGCGCACGTCGCGTCCTGCGGGATATGACGCTCGCCGCACTGCGCACCCACTGAAACCGGACACGGCACAATCGGTGGCAGACTGGTTACACCAGCTAACAGATGAGGGTGCCGAACGTGGAAGACAGCAGTGGGGTCAGCAGAGCCGATTTCGCCGATCTGCGGACCGAGTTCTCCCGCTTCATGATGTTGTACCAATTCGGAATCTCCGAACTGATGACCAAGGTGAACATTCTCAAGGACGAGTTCACTCACATCAATCAGTACAGCCCCATCGAACACGTGACGTCACGGGTCAAGTCGCCGGACAGCATCCTGCGTAAGGCTCAACGACTGAACATCCCGCTCACGATCGACGACATCTCGAAGAACATCTTCGATATTGCCGGCGTACGCATCACGTGCAGCTTCATTTCCGACACGTACCGGATCGCCGAGATGCTCACCAGTCAGACGGACCTTCGGGTGATCGAGCGAGAGGACTACATCGCCGATCCGAAACCCAACGGCTACAAGAGCTTGCACCTGATCGTCGAGGTCCCGGTTTTCATGAGTGACCGCGTCCGGCACGTACCGATCGAACTTCAGATCCGCACCATCGCGATGGATTTCTGGGCGAGCCTAGAGCACAAGATCTATTACAAGTACAACCGCGAGGTTCCTGTCGAGCTCCTCGACGAACTCACCGAGGCTGCTGCCGCGGCACATCGCCTGGACGTCAAGATGGAACGCCTCAACGACGAGTTCGCGAAAATCAAAGCGCTACCGCATCCCGATGACGAAATCCTCGAGCAGGATCTGCCGGCGCAGTTCCTCGAGGCGCTGCATCTTCAGCGACGAGCGCTCTGAATTTACGGCGACCCTCCCCTGAGCGAACGCGCCTTTCGGCGCATCTGAGGCGACGAGAGTGCCGTTCGCTCACAACTGGGGTCGGACAACTAGGGCAAACCAAAAGTGCGCCCTCCCGAACTTCGGGAGGGCGCACTTCGCGAATCGCGTTGGCTTGCTATTTCTTGCCAGTGACGGCGCTGTAGCCGATCGAGAGCACGGCCGCCGCGGCGATGCTGATGATCCAGCGGATCCAGTCGATTCCACCCGTGTCGCCCTTGTCCGAGATCGCTCCCCAGACCCAGTACCCGATAAGCGCTCCGGCGACACCGAGGACGACGGTGATGATCATGCCGTACTGCTGCTTACCTGGCAGTACGAGACGAGCCAGGATTCCGATGACTGCGCCGAAAATGATGGTTCCGATAATTTGCCCCATGACAGCCCCTCTCACACGTCGTGCATGCACGCGGACGGAAGATCACCGCTCAGGGAAACAATAACCACAGTCACACACAACTGTCGCTTGTTGACCGAATTGTTGTCCGAGATGCAACCTCGACGCGTTACATCCACGACATTCGCGAGTTATTTTTTCGCAATCAAGCAGACCTACCGTTCCCATCCATGCCAACTTCCGTAAAACTGCCGAACAGCGAGCTCGCGCGACTCGCCAACAAGCCGCCCTGGTACCGATCACTGTTCGTGCAATTGATCGCCGCTATCGTCATCGGTGTTCTCATCGGCTGGTTGTGGCCGGAATTCGGCGCGAATCTCAAACCCCTCGCCGACGGCTTCATCAAGCTGATCAAAATGCTGATCGCGCCAATCATCTTCTGCACCGTCGTGATCGGGATCGCCCACGTCGGGGATCTGAAAGCGGTGGGGCGTATCGGCGTCAAAGCACTCATCTACTTCGAGGTCGTGACCACCTTTGCCCTGTTGTTCGGGCTGCTCATCGGAAATCTGATGAAGCCGGGTGCGGGATTCAACATCGATCCGGAGACGCTGGCGAACGGTGCGGACGCCGTGGCCGCCAAGACTGGAAGCGGCGAGCTTCCCCACACCGTCGAATTCCTGCTCAATATCATTCCGGTGTCGATAGTTTCGGCCTTCGCCGAGAACGCACTCCTCCAAGTCCTCTTCTTCGCCGTACTGTTCGGGCTCGCCTTGGCCAAGGCAGGCGAGAGTGGACCACCGATCGTGTTCGAACTAGTCGATCGTCTGAGTCATCTGTTCTTCACGATCATCGGCTGGATCATGAGACTGGCGCCGTTGGGCGCTTTGGGCGCGATGGCGTACATCGTCGGCCAGTACGGGATCGCTTCGCTCGGAAGTTACGGAAAGCTGATCGCCGCATGCTATCTCGCGGCCGTCCTGTTCATCCTCATCCTGGCGGCGATAGTCAGGTACTTCGCGGGCGTGAATCTGTGGAAGTTCGTCAAGTACATCAAGGACGAACTCTTCCTCGCGTTGGGAACGGCGTCGACCGAAGTAGTTCTGCCCCGAATCATGGTCAAGCTCACCAACGCCGGATGCTCGCGCACTACAACAGGATTGGTGGTGCCTACCGGCTACTCGTTCAATCTCGACGGCGCCACGCTGTACCTGTCGATCTGCATGCTGTTTCTGGCTCAGGCACTCGGCGTGGACCTGACACTCGGTGAACAGATCACTGCCGTCCTGGTACTGATGCTCACGTCCAAGGGAATGGCCGGCGTGCCGGGATCGTCATTCCTGGCACTGTCCGCCACCGTGGCCGCAATCGGTCACGGTGGTAGGACCCCGTTTGGTGAGCCACTCGCTATCAGAGAATCAATGCGTGTGAAT
>NZ_JBJURM010000050.1:0-24348 GCF_046097995.1 Rhodococcus sp. 5A-K4 | reverse complement strand
TTGGGTGAGCGTTTGGTGCGTGTGTTGGGTGGGTTTGTGTCGGGTGTGGGTGTGGGGGATGTTGATGTGTTGGGTGGGGTGGAGCGGTCGTTGGTGTTGGGGGGTTGGTCGGATACTGCTCGTGTTGTTGGTGGTGGGGCGAGTTTGGTGTCGTTGTTTGATGAGCAGGTGGTGCGTTCTCCGGGTGCGGTTGCGGTGGAGTTCGAGGGTGTGGGTGTTTCGTTTGGTGAGTTCGATGCGCGTGTGAATCGGTTGGCTCGTCGGTTGATTGCGGAGGGTGTTGGTCCGGAGTCGTTGGTGGGGTTGGCGATTCGTCGTAGTGTTGACATGTTGGTGGGTATTTATGCGGTGTTGAAGGCTGGCGGTGCGTATGTGCCGTTGGATGTGGATGCGCCGGTGGATCGTGTGGCGTTTGTGGTGGAGACGGCGCGTCCGGTGTGTGTGTTGTCGACGGTGCGTGATGGTTTTGTCGGTGTGGGTGGGGTGCCGGTGTTGTTGGTGGATGTGGTGGATGTGTCGGGGTTCGATGCGTCGCCGGTGGTGGATTCCGAGCGGTTGGGTCGGTTGCGTGCGGAGAATACGGCGTATGTGATTTTCACGTCGGGGTCGACGGGTCGGCCGAAGGGTGTGGGGGTCTCGCATGCGGCGATTGTGAATCGTTTGTTGTGGATGCAGGGGGAGTACGGGCTTGGTGCTCGTGATGTGGTGTTGCAGAAGACGCCGGTGACTTTTGATGTGTCGGTGTGGGAGTTGTTCTGGCCGTTGCAGGTTGGTGCGCGGTTGGTGATTGCGGTTCCGGATGGTCATCGGGATCCGGGGTATTTGGTGCGGACGATTGTGGAGTCGTCGGTGTCGGTGGTGCATTTTGTGCCGTCGATGTTGTCGGTGTTCGTGGAGTCGTTGGCGGATTCTGTGGTGGCTGATTCGGCTGGGTCTGTTGGTTCGGTGGGGGCTGGGTCGTCGTTGCGGTTGGTGTTTGCTTCGGGTGAGGCGTTGTCGGTGTCGGTGGCGTCTCGGGTGGGGGAGGTGTTGCCTGGGGTTGGTTTGCATAATTTGTATGGTCCGACCGAGGCTGCGGTGGATGTGACGTTCCATGAGGTGGTGGCGTCGGATTCGGTGGTGGTGCCGATTGGTCGTCCGGTGTGGAATACGCGGTTGTTGGTGTTGGATGCGTGGTTGCGTCCGGTGCCGGTGGGTGTTGCGGGTGAGTTGTATCTGGCGGGTGTGCAGTTGGCGCGTGGGTATGTGGGGCGTGCTGATTTGAGTGCGGATCGGTTTGTGGCGAATCCGTTCGGTGTGGTTGCTGGTGAGCGGATGTATCGCACGGGGGATGTGGTGCGGTGGTCTGTTGACGGTGAGGTGGAGTACATCGGTCGTAGTGATTTCCAGGTGAAGTTGCGGGGGTTGCGGATCGAGTTGGGTGAGATTGAGGCGGTGTTGTCGGCGCAGGTGTCGGTGGCGCAGTCGGTTGTGGTGGTTCGTTCGGATCAGTTGGTGGCGTATGTGGTTGGTGCGTCTGGTTTTTCGGTTGATGTGGATGAGTTGAAGTTGGTTGTGGGTGGGGTGTTGCCGGGGTATATGGTGCCGGCGCATGTTGTGGTGTTGGATGCGTTTCCGCTCAGTGTTGCGGGGAAGTTGGATCGGCGGTTGTTGCCGGAGCCGGTGGCGGTGGCTCGGGTGTGGCGGGCTCCGGTGTCGTCGGTGGAGTTGTTGGTGGCGTCGGTGTTCGAGTCGGTGTTGGGTGTGTCGGGTGTGGGGCTCGATGATGATTTCTTCGAGTTGGGTGGTAACTCGTTGATTGCGACTCAGGTGGTGTCGCGGTTGGGTGCGGCGTTGGAGTCGTCGGTGCCGTTGTCGGTGTTGTTCGATGCGTCGTCGGTGGGGGCGTTGGCGGGTGTGGTTGCTGCTGGTGTGGGTGTTGGTGGTCGGAAGGCGTTGGTGGCGGGGGTTCGGGCGTCTCGGGTGCCGTTGTCGTTGGCGCAGCAGCGGATGTGGTTCTTGAACCAACTCGACACCGAGTCGACTTCCTACAACATCCCGATGGCTCTGCGCTTGGAAGGGGCGTTGGATGTGGAGGCGTTCCGGGCTGCGGTGACGGATGTGTTCTCCCGTCACGAGGCGTTGCGGACGATGTATCCGACGGATGCGGACGGCCCGTATCAGGTGGTCGTCCCGACCGCAGAAGCCGTGTCCGAACTCGTTGTCACACCGGTGGAAGGCGACGAGGCGATGCGCGACGCCGTCGTCGGCATGATGGCCCGCGGATTCGATGTCACCGCCGCTCCGCCGTCGCGAGTCGGACTCTTCGCACGTGAGTCGAACGATCATGTGTTCGTCATGGTCGTTCATCACATCACGGCCGACGGGGCTTCGATGGCGCCACTGTCGCGAGATGTGATGCAGGCCTATGTATCTCGCACGCAGGGTATGGCTCCGGAATTTTCACCTCTTGCAGTGCAGTATGCGGATTATGCCCTGTGGCAACGCGATGTCGTCGGAGAGGAAGACGATCCAGGCTCGGTCCTGTCGACTCAAATCGACTACTGGCGTCGCAACCTCGAGGGAATGTCGGACAAGATCGAACTCCCGAGCGATCGTCCGCGCCCGGCGGCGGCCTCGGGAGTGGGAGATTCGATCTCTGTTCCCGTCTCGGCCGATATCTATCGCGAAATGGTGGCGGGCGCTCGGAGTCGTCGCGCGACCGTCTTCATGTATGCGCATGCGGCATTGTCGGTTCTGATCTCGAAGTTGACGTCGTCCACCGACTTTGCAATCGGTACACCGATCGCGGGCCGAGGCGAGGAACAACTCGACGATCTGGTCGGCATGTTCGTGAACACGTTGCCCCTCCGTGCACAGATCGATTCGTCGATGACCTTCGGTGCTCTGCTCGAATCACTCCGTGACAAGGACATCGAGGCATTCTCCAATGCAGATGTTCCGTTCGAGCGGATTGTCGAGGTATCGGCGCCTGCACGTTCGTCCGCGTACAGTCCGCTGTTCCAGGTGGCCTTGTCGGTGGAGCCGTTGGGGGACGCGAAGTTCACGCTGCCAGGTTTGACGATCTCGGCTGTCGACGGCGGTGCGCCGGCTGCGAAGTTCGATCTCGAGCTGACACTCTCTACGCAGATCGCCGAGGATGGCGAAGTAGAGGCAGTCTTCGCGAACTGGACGTATGCGGTCGATCTGTTCGATCGCACCACCGTCGAGGCCTTCGCTGAGCGATTCGTCCGAGTTCTGTCCACGGTGACCGCGACACCCGACGTTCGTATCGGTGACATCGCGATCATGACCGAAGACGAACGCGCCGAGTTGTTGGTGGGTGCGCCGACCGCGGTGGCCGACACGGATGTGGAGGGAACAGTCGTCCGGCAGTCGATCACGCAATTGATCGCTGCCGTGGTAGAGGAGGACCCAGAGGCTCCCGCGATCGCGAGCGGAGAGGACGAAGTCAGCTACGCGACTCTCGACGCTCACTCGTCCAAGCTGGCCCGCGTCATCTCCGCTCGAGGTATCGGGGCACGCGATGTCGTCGTGATCGACATCGGCGACGACATCGACCGCGTTGTGGCAATCTGGGCCGCCGTGAAGACGGGGGCAGCTTTCTGCGTGCTGGACTCGGGGCTGGATCAGTCGGTCGTCGAACCATCACTTGCCGGCTCGAATTCGACGCTTTGGCTCGTGTCGGGTGTGAGCCCCTCTGACGGAACCCCGTCGACGCAGACCGGCAGGCTCTTCCTCGGTGCCGCGGCGATCGTGGACGAGTTGGCAGCTACATCTGCTCGCCCGTACTCCTACATCGATGCAGTCAGACCTGTCGAACAGGCGGATCCGGCCTACATTGTCGTTCGAGGCGACGGTTCGTCCATACACAGCGTGGATCATCACGCACTCGGTGCGGTGATGGCACGGATGCAGACTGCGTACGGACTCGGATATGACTCCCGTGTGTATTCGGCAGCCGGAACTTCGGCGGAGAGCTTGGGGCTCGCGGTCCTGTCGGCAGCACTGTCGGGCGGTGCGTTTGTAGTCGGTGGAACTGAGGACCTGTCGGCATTCGTCGCTGACGAATGGGTTTCTCACCTCTTCGCCTCGAACGAAAGCGTTCGTGATCTGGATCAGTCCGAGACGCCGGATCTGCAGGCGATCATCGTCACGTCCAGCGACGGGATCCCTGCTGAGGCGACCGTCGACTCGAATGTGGCGATATACACACTCGACCTGCCTCAGAGCGAAATCCGCGAGTGAGGTGACCCCGTCCGAGCAGCGGCGTTGCTCGGACGGGATCCTTTCCACCGCCAACTACTATCAAGTGTCGGCCCCCGTCGGTAACAAATGAGTGACGGGGCCGATGAGGTATATATGGACACTTGGTCCCGAGCTTCGTCGTGCCCGAAAACAGGTGCGTTCGATGCGGTGAGGGATTGCAAGTGAACGACCGAGCGCAATGAAGGTGAGTTGTTTCATGCTCCGTGGAGTGTCTCTGAACGTCGTCCGAAAGCTCGGTGGAAGAGCATGAGCGCAGCGGAGTCGACTCCACGCAGGCCGGCTCGTCAGAGGCCGTCACGTACGCGACCGACGAAGGTGCGTTTGCTCCCGCAACTGTTGTCAGCGGCCGTCGAAATGGCACCGAACAACGTTGCGCTCAGGTTCGGCACGAGATCGATGACATATGGAGACCTCGATACGAGGTCCTCCAAGCTCGCACGGATCCTGATTTCGCGGGGACTCGGCCCCGAAGATCTTGTGGCCATCTCGATACCTCGCTCGATCGAATCGATCGTTGCGCTGTGGGCGGTCGCCAAAATCGGAGCCGGGTTCGTACCGGTGGATCCCGACTATCCCGAGCGTCGGGTGGCGCACATGCTGGACGACTCCGGTGTCACTTCGGGAATTACGGTGGCGAACAAACGGCCCCAGCTGTCGAATGCAATCGACTGGATCGTCCTCGATTCCGACGAAGCGTGCGCCCTGATCGACGACCGATCGGGTGAACCGATCACCTATGCCGATCGCGTTCGCACTTTGCGTGCGGACCATCCTGCGTACGTCATCTACACATCGGGGTCGACGGGCTTGCCCAAGGGTGTAGTGGTCACGCACGGCGGATTGGGAAACTTGCTGGCGGAGCAGGTCCGTGCGCTGGGTGCGTCCACGAAGTCTCGAGTTCTCCACTTCGCCACACCGAGTTTCGACACTTCTCTGTTCGAGCTGCTCTTGACTGTCGGTTCCGGCGCGACCATGGTCGTCGTCCCTTCCGACATATTCGGTGGTCCGGAACTCGAGGAACTCATCCGACGTGAGTCGGTGACACACGTCGTCGGCACTCCGTCTTTGTTGGCGTCGATCGATCCGACGGATCTTGATTCGGTTGAACTCGCACTGGTCGGTGGCGAGGTCTGCAAGCCGGAGTTGGTCGCCCGATGGTCGCCCGGGGTGAAATTCTTCAATGCCTACGGTCCGACGGAAACTACCATCGTCGTGACCGTCAGTGCAGAACTCCATGTCGGGCAGTCGGTTACGATCGGCGCTCCGTTTGCCGGCGTGACTGCCTATGTTCTCGACGCCCACCTCCAGCCAGTTCCTGTGGGCGTAGTGGGCGAACTGTACGTCGCGGGCCCGTCTCTTGCTCGGGGATACCTCGGCAAGCCCGCACTGACTTCCGAACGCTTCGTCGCCGATCCCTACGGCGCGCCCGGATCCAGGCTGTACCGAACCGGCGACCTCGTTCGCTGGGTACCAGGGTCGGCAGAGACGTCGACCCGGGACATCGAATACGTCGGTCGCGCAGACGATCAACTGAAAATCCGCGGATTTCGAATCGAACTGGGCGAAATCGATGCTGTGATGGCGAGTCATCCCGACATCGATTTCGTGGCAACCGACCCTCGCAGTACGGCCGATGGTGACGTCAGCCTCGTCTGCTATGTAAAGCCGCGCAACGGATCTTCCGCTGACGCCGATGTCCTGAACGCCTACGCACGCGAGATACTGCCGCGCCACATGGTGCCGAATACGTTTGTCGTCATCGATCACGTTCCGCTGACGCCGGCGGGAAAGCTCGACAGGCGCGCACTGCCCGATCCGGTTGCGGTGGAACGTGTCTACCACGCTCCTTCAACGGATGCGGAGGCAAAGATCGCTGCAATTTTCGAAGAGATTCTCGGTGTCGAAGGAATTGGAATCGATGACGATTTCTTCGATCTCGGCGGCAATTCACTGGTCGCGGCACGAGTGGTCGGGCGGCTGACCGCCGTCTTCGAAACGCGTATCCAGGTGCGAACGTTGTTCGACGCCTCAACAGTTGCGGCGCTCGCACTCGAAATCGAATCCGGCGCCGGCGAGGAAGTGAAGCGGCCGCCGCTGGTTGCGGAAGGTCGGCCGCAGCGCATTCCGCTGTCGCTGGCTCAGCAACGGATGTGGTTCCTGAGCCGATTCGACGTGGGCTCACCCGTGAACAACATCCCCATCGCTCTCGAACTGAGTGGTGACCTCGATACCGCCGCTCTCGATCTGGCCGTGCGAGATCTCATCGCACGACACGAAGTGCTACGAACGGTGTACCCCGAGTACGAAGGCAGAGGGCACCAGAACGTACTCGCTGCGACCGACGTCGAATTGGACCTGACACCGCATGGCGTCGGTGAAGACGAACTTCGCGCGAGCATTTTCACCATGGTGCTCACCGGATTCGACGTCACCACCGAGGTCCCGATTCGTGCGCGCCTGTTCGACCGCGGCGCAGGAAACTTCGTCCTGGTGTTCGTCATTCATCACATCGCGGCCGACGGTTACTCGTTGGGGCCTTTGGTGCGCGATGTCATGACGGCCTACGAATCGAGGGTTCGCGGGCTGGCGCCGACGTGGGAAGCTCTCGAAGTTCAGTATGCCGACTACGCGCTCTGGCAACTACGAGTGCTGGGGTCCGAGTCGGATGAGAAGTCGATCATGGCTCGCCAAATAGGTTATTGGACTGAGATGCTCGCGGACTTGCCAGAGCTGGTGGAATTGCCACTGGATCGACCACGACCGCCGGTGGCATCGAATGCCGGTGGAGTGTTCGACTTCGCGATCGATTCAGACCTGCACCTCGCCTTGACCCGACTGTCACGCGACAACGGTGTGTCGCTGTTCATGGTCGTGCACGCCGCCCTCGCACTACTTCTGTCGCGACTCTCCGGTTCGGGTGATGTTGCCGTCGGAACCCCGGTGTCCGGCAGAGGTGAACCCGCGCTCGACGACATCGTCGGAATGTTCGTCAATACACTGGTTCTTCGAACAACGATCAATCCGTCTGAAACCGTGTCCGACTTGCTCGAGGCTGTTCGAGACGTCGACCTCGGGGCCTTCGGCAACGCGGACGTACCGTTCGAGCGACTTGTAGAAGTACTGAACCCGGCTCGATCACAAGCCCATCATCCGCTCTTCCAGGTCGCGTTGTTCTTCCAGAACATGCCCGTCGACGAGTTGAACCTCAGCGGACTCACCGTCGCCGGTTGGGATACCGACGTTGCCGTCGCCAAGTTCGACCTTCAGTTGACGGCCAGTGAAATCACGGATTCTCACGGGGCGCCTGGTGGGTTGGCCATGTCGTGGCTGTACGCCACCGAACTCTTCGACATCGCCACTGTCGAATCCTTTGCCGGACGATTGATCAGGATCCTACGGTCCATCGTGGAGAACCAGGAAACCGCGGTCGGAGACCTGGAAATACTGGAAGACGACGAGGTCGAAGTTCTACTCGGTGATCAAGGCGATCGCCACGCCCTTGGTGCGGACGCGACCTTGGTTTCTCTGTTCCAGGATCAGGTCGCGCGTACCCCGAACGCGACAGCATTGACCTACGGTGACACCTCGCTGACATTCGCAGAGCTGAGCGGCAAGGTCAACAGACTCGCGCGATACCTTCTCACCGTTGGGGTCGGCCCTGAAAAGTGTGTGGCACTGGCTATTCGGCGATCCGAAGACCTGGTGGTCGGAATGTATGCCGTGCTGGTCGCAGGCGGCGCGTTTGTGCCGCTCGATCCCGATCATCCAGCCGATCGAATCAGCCATATCGTCGACACAGCAGATCCGGTATGTGTACTGACCACTCGCACTGACGGATTCACGCTGGCCGAGGGTGCGCCCGTCATCGCGGTGGACGACGTGGACCTCACGCGATTCGATTCGACGCCGATTCTTTCCGATGATCGCCAAGTGCCGCTGCGGGAGTCCGATACCGCGTACGTGATCTTCACTTCGGGTTCCACCGGTAAACCGAAGGGCGTCGCAGTAGAACATCGAGCGATCGTCAATCAAGTCGCATGGATGACGAATCGCTACCGAATCGGCCCGGACGACGTGTACCTGCAAAAGACGGCGACGACGTTCGACGTGTCGTTGTGGGGGTTCCTCGTCTCTGTTTCGGCCGGTGCTCACCTTGTGCTCGCGGCGCCGGACGGGCACCGTGATCCCGTCTACCTGAGTGAATTGATAGTGCGACACACAGTCACGTTGACGGATTTCGTTCCGTCGATGTTGACAGCGTTCGTGGCATCGGTGCCACCGGATGCTCTGCATTCACTGCGAGATGTGTTCGTGATCGGTGAGGCGTTGCCAGTTCACACGGCGCGAGGTTTCGCCGCTGTGGCCACAGCAGGGTTGCACAATCTCTACGGCCCCACCGAAGCTGCCGTCAGTATCACCGGCTACCAGGTGGACGGTTCGGAAGAACTGTCGGTGTCGATCGGTACACCCCAGTGGAATTCCGACTGCTACGTGCTGGATACCAGGCTGCATCCGGTGCCGGTAGGGGTACCGGGCGAGCTGTATCTCGCGGGAGCGCAACTGGCGCGTGGATATGTCGGTCGGCCAGACCTGTCGTCGGACAGATTCGTGGCAAACCCGTTCTCGGGCAACGGTAATCGCATGTATCGCACCGGTGATCTCGTTACCCGAGACGCCGGCGGTTCGCTGAACTATCTCAGGCGCATCGACTTCCAGGTCAAGTTTCGAGGGCAACGAATCGAACTGACCGAAATCGAAGGGGCGATTCTCGAAGTCGCCGGAGTTTCACAGGCGGTCGTCGCGGTGATCGACACCGCTACCGGCGATCGACTGGTCGCCTACATAGTGCCCGAACACGGGGTAGAGGTCGGAGATGTCGGACCCCACCTGACAAGCGTACTTCCGGCGTACATGATCCCGGAAGCAGTTGTCGTGCTGACCGAGCTCCCACTGAATTCGAGTGGAAAGTTAGATCGCAAGGCCTTGCCGGCGCCCGCCTTCGCAATCCGCGAATTCAGAGTGCCGACGACGCCGATCGAAGAGATCGTCGCATCCGTCTTTGCCGAGGTCCTTGCGATCGAACGAGTAGGTCTGGACGACGACTTCTTCGAGCTGGGCGGAAACTCACTGGTGGCGACTGGGCTCGTCTCCCGACTGGGTTCCGCGCTGGGGTTCGTCGTACCTGTCCGGGACGTCTTCGAGGCTACGACCGTCCATGCACTCGCCGCTCGACTGAGCAACACCCGCAATCGCAGTGTCAGGCCGAAGCTCGCTGCGCGAGAGCGGCCGGACCGAATCCCGCTTTCCCTCGCGCAGCAGCGTATGTGGTTCCTCAACCGCTTGAATCCTGACTCGGCGGTGAACAACATTCCTGTAGCTGTACGGCTTTCCGGCTCACTCGATGTCGACGCCTTGAGGCTGGCAGTGTTCGACGTGATTGCACGGCACGAGGTCCTGCGCACCGTGTACCCGGAGGTCGACGGAGTCGGGTATCAGCGCGTCCTCGACCCTGCCGCTGTTGTCCCGGACATGACAGCGGTTGCTGTCGGTGCAGACGAGTTGGAGGGTCGGATCGCGGAGATACTCTCCGATGGGTTCGATGTGGTCTCGCAAGCGCCGCTGCGAGGGGTACTCCTGGAATTGGCTGCCGACGAACATGTGCTTGTTGTGGTTGTACATCACATTGCGGCAGACGGCTTTTCGATGGGACCGTTGACCCGAGACCTCATGGCTTCCTATGCTGCCCATACGTTGGGGCATGGAGGGTTGGCGCAACCTGCCCTCGAAGTTCAGTACGCGGACTTCACGCTCTGGCAGCGTGAGGTGCTCGGTTCGGAAGACGATGCGGAATCGATTCTCTCGCAACAAGTCGACTACTGGACACAGACTCTGTCGGATCTCCCTGCAGCTACGAACTTGCCCTTTGATCGTAAGCATCCGGCCGTTGCGTCGAACCGCGGAGCACGGCACGTCTTCACAGTCGGTGCGCACGTTCACGACGGTCTGAATCGAGTTGCCCGCGAACGTGATGCGTCGTTGTTCATGGTGGTGCATGCGGCGTTTGCGGTGTTGTTGGCTCGGTTGTCGGGGTCCTCGGATGTGGTGGTGGGGACGCCGGTGGCGGGTCGTGGTGAGGCTGCGCTCGATGATGTGGTGGGGATGTTCGTGAACACGTTGGTGTTGCGGACCGAGGTTGATGGTGGGGCGTCGTTCGGGGATGTGGTGGGGGCGGTTCGTGAGGTGGATTTGGGTGCTTTCGGGCATGCGGATGTGCCGTTCGAGCGGTTGGTGGAGGTGTTGAATCCGGTTCGTTCGCAGGCGTGGCATCCGTTGTTCCAGGTGGCGTTGGCGTTTCAGAATTTGGGTCAGTCGGTGTTGGAGTTGCCGGGGTTGTCGGTCTCTGGTGTTGATTTCGATGCTGCAGTGGCGAAGTTCGACCTCGAACTGTCGATCTCCGAGTCGATCGGAGATCGCGGTGAATTGCAAGGTATGGCAGCGACGTTCACGTATGCGACGGATGTGTTCGACGAGGGGACGGTTGTCGGTTTCGGTGAGCGTTTGATTCGTGTGTTCGAGGCTGTTGTGGCGGATTCGTCGGCAGTGGTCGGCGACATCGCGATTCTGGATTCGACGGAAACGCAGCTGCTGGCACCGGTATCGGGCCCGGACTGCGCCCAACCGCAGACTTTGGTCGACATCTTGACGGCAGCGGTCGATCGTGATCGGTCGGCCGTGGCGGTTCGCTCCGAGGGGCGCTCGATCACCTACGGCGAATTGGACGCAGAGTCCTCACGCCTGGCGAGGATGCTGATCAGTCGCGGTGTGGGGCCGGAATCACTTGTTGCCCTGGCATTCCCGAGATCGTACGACATGGTCAGGGCCGTCTGGGCCGTGGCGAAGTCGGGTGCGGCTTACGTACCCGTCGATCCCAGCTATCCGGATGTCCGAGTCCGTCACATGGTGACCGATTCGGAGGCAGTGCTCGGTCTTACGACCGAGGCGCACCGTGATTTGTTGCCGGACGAGGTGGAGTGGATCGCTGTCGGCGAAGCCTTCATGGAGGATGCGGCGAGGAGGTACACGGACGAGGCCGTCACGGACTCGGATCGTGTTGCGCCGCTGTCGGTTCTCAACGCTGCTTACGTGATCTACACGTCAGGCTCGACCGGTATGCCCAAGGGTGTCGCCGTGACACACACGGGTCTGCGCGCGATCACCGACGAAGCCGCTCGGCGCTATCGCCTCGACCAAGGTGGGCGATTCCTGCACATCTGCTCACCCAGCTTCGATCCCTCGGTGCTCGAATGGATGGTGGCATTCTCACGCGGCGCCGTGTCCGTGATCGTTCCCGCCGATGTCATCGGAGGCGTGGAACTGCACGAGATTCTCCGTACGGAGCGGGTGACCCATGCGATCATCACGCCGGCGGTGCTGGGAACGGTCGACCCGACCGGACTCGACGACATCGAGGTCGTCTCGGTGGGCGGCGATGTCACCTCTGTCGATCTCCTCGGGCGTTGGCAGCCCGGACATCGGTACTTCAATGCATATGGGCCGACCGAGACGACGATTATTTCGTCTTATGCAGAGCTGCGCGCGGGTGAACCGATCACCATCGGTGTTCCCGTTCCCGGTGTGCGCGCGGTGGTGCTCGACGGTCGACTGAATCCGGTTCCGGTAGGTGTTTCCGGCGAGTTGTACTTTGCGGGTGGGGCATTGGCTCGCGGATACCATGGTCGCCATGGCCTGACTGCGGACCGTTTTGTTGCCGATCCGTTCGGTCAACCGGGCAGTCGCATGTATCGAACAGGTGACGTGGTTCGCTGGTCGGGACGTAGCGCAGAGAGTTCGGCAGGCGAGCTGGTCTATGTCGGGCGCAGCGATTTTCAGACCAAGATTCGCGGATTCCGAGTCGAGTTGGGTGAGGTCGATGCCGCACTCGCCGGTCATCCGAGCGTCGATTTCGCAGCGACTCTCGTTCGGACCTTGCCATCGGGGTCACCAGTTCTCGTGTCGTACGTGTGCGCTCTAGCGGGCTCCTCGATCGACGTACGAGAGTTGACCGAGTTCCTCGGGATCTCGTTGCCTCCGCACATGATTCCGTCTGCTGTGATCGTTCTGGAATCGGTCCCACTGACGCCAGTTGGCAAGTTGGACCGTGATGCACTGCCGGAACCCGAGTTCGAGATGCGTGAGTTCCGTAGTCCGCGTACACCGGTCGAGGAGATCGTTGCCCAGGTGTTCGCCGAAGTACTCGGCGTGGAGCGGGTCGGTCTCGACGACGATTTCTTTGATCTCGGCGGGAACTCACTCATTGCGACACAGGTCGTGTCCCGCTTGAGCTCCGCCCTCGACGCCCGAGTTCCGGTGCGCGACCTGTTCGAGCATTCGACTGTCGAATCCCTTGCCGTCCGAGCACAATCGCGCGAAGGTCAAGGCTCTCGCCAGCAACTGACGGCAGGCGATCGACCGGATGTGCTGCCGCTTTCGCTGGCTCAGCAGCGTATGTGGTTCCTCAATCGTTTCGATTCCGACTCGACTGCATATTCGATTCCGTTGGCGCTCCGACTCGCAGGCGTCCTCGATGTCGAGGCGCTCGAAGCGGCGGTCGCCGACGTGGTCGAACGACACGAATCGTTGCGAACGATCTACCCTGAGGGAGAATCCGGGCCGGTTCAGATCATCCTGCCATCGGCGCGCGTTGCAGTGAACTTGACGCCGGTCTCCGTCGACGAAGGCGACGTGGTGAATTCGATCGTCGAACTCGTCTCGCGCGGATTCGACGTCACACAGAACGTGCCGCTGCGGATGCGTTTGTTCCGAACCGGTGACGATGCTTTCGTCCTCGCGGCGGCTGTTCATCACATTTCTGCCGACGGTGCATCGACGGCACCGTTCGCGCGAGATGTCATGGTGGCCTACGCAGCTCGGGTCAGCGGGTCCGCACCGACATGGTCGCCACTCGAAGTGCAGTATGCCGATTACGCGCTGTGGCAGCGGCGAGTTCTCGGGTCCGAGACGGACGAAGGTTCCACAGCGACAAGCCAAATCGCGTACTGGACCAAGGCGCTCAACGGGCTACCCGACGAACTGGCTCTGCCCACTGATCGGAGACGCCCTGCCGTCCAGTCGTTCCGTGGTGGCCGCGTCTCGTTTGCCCTCGATGCCGCACTCCATGCGGCGCTGCGGGGGTTGGCGCGAGAACGCAATGCGACGTTGTTCATGGCTGCTCACACCGCTTTTGCGATCCTTCTCGCCCGTTTGTCCGGGACCCGTGACATCGCGGTCGGAACCCCGATCGCGGGTCGCGGTGACCGCGCGCTCGACGATCTGATCGGGATGTTCGTCAACACGCTCGTGTTCCGAAGCGAGATCGACACGTCGAAGGACTTCTTCACCCTTCTCGACCAGGTACGCGAAGTCGACCTCCAGGCGTTCGCACACGCGGACGTGCCTTTCGAGCGGTTGGTAGAGGTTCTGAACCCGGTCCGCTCGACTGCACGCCACCCCTTGTTCCAGGTCGGTTTCTCGTTCCAGAATCATCAGCAGACCGCCGTGGAGTTGGCCGGCCTCAATGTCGAGGTTCTGGAAGTCGACCAAGGCATCGCTCAATTCGATCTCCAGTTGGTGTTGGCAGACCGATACGACGACGATGGTGCTCCGGCCGGTATCGAGGCGACCTTCAGTTACGCGACCGACCTTTTCGACAGTGCAACCGTCGAACGGTTTGCGTCGCGATTCTGCAGACTGATCTCATCGTTGGTCAGCGACCCGTCGGCACCTGTCGGTGATCTGTCGTTGATGGAGCCGAACGAACTCGTGCGCGTTGTGAATGAGTGGAATGACACGGGAGCTGCGGTCGGACCCGGTGCAACGCTGGTGGACCTGTTCGACGAACAGGTGGGCCTAGACAACTTCGCACCTGCCTTGTACTTCCAGGGACGCGAAATCTCTTACTCGGAGTTCGACTCCCGGGTCAACCGTCTGGCCCGTTGGTTGATCGAGCAGGGTGTGGGTCCAGAGTCTCTGGTGGCTCTGCATATGTCACGTTCATTCGATCTGGTTGTCGCCATGTATGCGGTGGTGAAGGCGGGTGGTGCCTACGTGCCACTCGATCCGTCGCATCCTCGCGAACGAATCGCGCTGATCGTCGAGACTGCGACTCCCGCGTGTGTGCTGTCCTCGGCTGCAGAGGTCTTGGACCTGGATGGTGTGCAGGTGGTGACGGTCGATTCCTTGGATTTGTCGGGGTACGCGGAAACCCCGATCAGGGATGGGGACCGTATCGGCTCCTTGAGTTCGACGAATACCGCGTACGTGATCTTCACGTCGGGATCGACCGGTCGGCCCAAGGGCGTAGCAGTGTCGCACGCGAGCATCGTCAATCAGTTGCTCTGGAAGCGGCACTACTTCGGTTTGGACGCGTCCGACTCGGTTCTGCTCAAGACTGCTGCCACCTTCGACCTGTCGGTGTGGGAGTTCTGGTCAGCTCTGACGTCCGGCGCCCGACTCGTCATCGCGGAACCCGACGGCCACCGCGATCCCGACTACCTCGTCAAACTTCTGCGTGAGGAGAAGGTGACCACGCTGCACATCGTTCCGTCGATGCTGTCGATGTTGGTGACTGCGGCCGGGGGTGGATTGCCCAGCACTCTGCGGCGAGTACTCGCTATCGGCGAAGAGCTTCCCGTGGCGACTGCACGGGAGTTCCTCGCCGCCAACAGTGCATCGCTGTTCAATTTGTACGGGCCGACGGAAGCCGCTGTGTCGGCCACTGTTCATCACGTCACCGACACGTCGGTGACGGCCGTCCCCATCGGCGTACCGGAGTGGAACACCCGGGCGTACGTTCTCGACGAGCGACTTCGCCCCACGCCTCCGGGAGTCGCCGGCGAGCTGTACCTCGCGGGCGCGCAACTGGCGCGTGGATACCAGGGACGTCCGGATCTGACCTCTGATCGTTTCGTGGCCGATCCCTTCGGTCTTTCGGGCACCAAGATGTACCGCACCGGTGACCTTGCGCGGTGGTCGGAGAGCGGACAGCTCGAATACCTGGGGCGAGTCGACTTCCAGGTGAAGATCCGGGGCTTCCGGATCGAGCTCGGCGAAATCGAATCCGTACTGCGTAGACACGAGAATGTCGCGGCTGCTGTCGTGGTCAACCGTTCGGACCCACACGTGGGGGATTCGCTGGTTGCATACGTGAGCGCTACACCTGGGACTTCCGTCGATCCGGACGCACTCAGGTCGTTCTTGTCCACTGAACTTCCGAGCTACATGATTCCGACGGACGTAGCGGTTCTCGAGAACATGCCACTCAACGTCAACGGAAAAATCGATCGAAAGGCCTTGCCTGAAATCGAGGTCGCCGAGCGTACGTTCCGCGCGCCGGCAACGCCGATCGAGCAGATCGTCGCCGGTGTGTTCGGAGATCTCTTGGGCGTCGATCGGGTCGGGCGTGACGACGATTTCTTCGCATTGGGCGGGAACTCGCTTGTCGCAACTCGCGCGGCGGCCCGACTCGGCGCAGCTCTCGACGGTGACGTTCCGGTACGGGCATTGTTCGAGGCATCAACTGTGCAGACTTTGGCGATGCGGGTCGAGGAACTCGCGGGCACCGGGTCTCGAACTCCTCTCGAAGCTCGACCGAGACCGAACCACGTTCCACTTTCACTGGCGCAGCAGCGAATGTGGGTGATCAATCGAATCGATCCGCAATCCGGCGCGTACAACGTCCCGATCGCGATCCGGCTCTCGGGGCGTCTCGATGTCGATGCGCTCGGCGCTTCGGTACGGGACGTGGTTCTTCGTCACGAGATTCTCCGGACCGTCTATCCCGACAGCCCGGAAGGTCCAGCTCAGAAGGTCGTGCCGATCTCGCAGATCGACCTCAGGTTGGATCCGGTGATGCTGGATCCGCAGCAGTTGGCGGATTCCGTTGCAGCAATTGCGACCGAAGGCTTCGACGTGACCGACCGCGTGCCGATTCGTACACGATTGTTCGAACTCGCTCCCGACGAGCATGTTTTTGTTGTCGTCGTGCACCACATCAGTGGTGATGCGTTCTCGACGGTCCCGCTGACCCGCGACGTCATGACTGCGTACTCGGCACGAGCAGCTGCCGACCAACCGGGCTGGAGTCCGCTGGCAGTTCAATATGCCGACTACACGTTGTGGCAGCGGGAGGTGCTCGGCGAAGAGAACGATCCCGCGAGCGCTCTGGCCGGACAACTCGACTACTGGACCCGCGAACTCGCCGGCGTTCCTGAATTGATCGAGTTGCCCACCGACCGCCCGCGACCGCCGCGGCCGTCGATGAAGGGTGCCACGGTCGAATTTTCGCTGGGTGCGCGTGGAGCGCGGCTCGCGCAGATCGCACGTGAGAACAACTCGACGATGTTCATGGCGATTCACAGCGTCCTCGCTGTGCTGCTGTCCCGCCTGAGCGGCGGTTCGGACATCACAGTCGGTACTCCGGTCGCGGGTCGAGGTGAACAACAACTCGACGACCTCGTCGGAATGTTCGTCAACACCCTGGTCTTGCGTACCGACGTCTCGCCTGCCGCGTCGTTCGAAGAGATGCTGGCCCAGGCAAGGACGAAGGATCTCGCAGCCTTCGGTAATGCCGATGTCCCCTTCGAACGACTCGTCGAGGCAGTTGGTCGCGAGCGGTCGAGCGCTTACTCGCCGTTGTTCCAGGTCATGCTGACGTTCCAGAACATTGCCGTCGGGTCGTTGGAATTGCCAGGTCTCGAAGTCACCGGACTCGGTGAGGACTACGGCCAGGCGAAGTTCGATCTGCAACTGACCGCGGTCGAGGAGTTCGCGGATTCCGGTGAGCTCGACGACGTGGCTCTGACATTCACCTACGCCGAGGACCTCTTCGATCGCGGAACGGTCGAGCTTTTTGCGGCCAGATTCTCGAAGATCGTCGACGCCGTCGTCGAGGATCCTTCGGTCGTTCTCCGGTCGATCGACATCGTCACCGACGCCGAACGCGAGGCATCGAAGCCTGTGGTGGTCCGGACGATCGCAGACATTCCGGAGTTGGTCGATCGCGCCAACGCAACGGACCCCGCGGGTACCGCATTGCGTCACGAGGATCGCGTTGTCACCTACGAGGAGTTGGCTGCGAAGTTTGCTGCGGTGTCGCAGGCGATGGGTGCAGCCCTGAAACCGGAGGCATTGGTCTCGGTCGCCTTGACCGGATTGATTCCCGGCATCGTGCCGGCATTGGGTGCGCAGGGATACGCCGAATTGTTGGAGGGAGTCATCGCCGCTGCCGAAGAAGTCATCGCGTCGTAGCGACGCTCTCGGATCAGGGTGAACGTTCGGTGTGAACGTGATCACACCACGAATGACAATCGGTTATCCGTCAAACTCGGGTGTCACAACCCTCGGGTAGGCTTCGTTGTTTGCGAAGCGTGCACATTTGCAGTGTCGTAGTTGGAGGAAACAGGTAGATGTTCGTTGACAAGTCTGGACAGAATTCGTTGACCATCGAGGATCTGCCGAGGCTCGTAGCGGCAATTGCCGAAATAGAGCCGGATCGACCTGCTCTGTCCTTCGAGGGTGTGTCTGTCAGCTACGCGGACTTGCATCAGCAACTGACAGATCTCGACACCGCGATGGGCGGAGTGCTCGGCCCGGACGCGCTGATTCCGATGGTCGTGTCTGGAGCATTGCCAGGGCTCGTGGAGTCGCGAACAGACGGCCTCGGAGCGGTGGTGTCCGACCTGCTGGCCGATGCGGGCGACGTCGTTCCGGACATGGTTGCGTCCTCCGATACCGTCGAGGAGACTCTGGTCTCGCTGTTCGAGAGTCAGGTCGAGAGAAGTCCGGATGCGATTGCACTCGAGTTCGACGGCACCGAACTCACCTACCGGCAATTCGACTCAGCAGCCAACCAACTGGCCCGAGAGCTGATCCGTCGCGGCGTCGGCCCTGATCGCCTGGTCGGAGTTGCGATCAAGCGATCGATCGACATGCTCGTTGCGATCTACGCCGTGGTCAAGGCTGGTGGAGCGTATGTTCCTCTCGATCCGGATCATCCTGCCGAGCGTATTGCTTATGTCATCGAGACGGCCCGCCCGGTCTTGGTCCTCACGTCTTCGCACAGCGAGCTACCGATCCCGTCGGAGACCGCGGTACTCGCTGTCGACTCGATTGCCGTGTCGGATCGGGACACCCCACCGCTCGCGTCGTCTGAGCGGCTGTCGCCGCTTCGTTCGGCGGACACCGCGTACGTCATCTTCACATCCGGTTCGACCGGTCGGCCCAAGGGCGTTGCAGTTTCGCACGCTGCGATCGTCGAGAACCTGTTATGGCGTCAGAGCGAGTACGGGTTCACCCCTGACGACGTGATTCTCCAGAAGACTCCTTTCACGTTCGACGTGTCCGTCTGGGAATTGTTCTGGCCTCTGCAGGTCGGCGCGAAGCTGCTCATCGCGACGCACGACGGCCATCGAGATCCTGCGTATCTGACGAAGGTGATCGTCGATCGCGGTGTCACGGCAATTCACTTCGTGCCGTCGATGCTCGCGGTGTATCTCGCCGAACCGGCCGCAGCGCTCGTGACTTCACTGCGCCTGGTCTTCGCGTCGGGTGAGGCGTTGCCGGGGCGTACTGCAGCTCGCTTCCGCGCCATCAGTGGCGCAGAACTGCACAATCTCTACGGTCCGACCGAGGCTGCGGTCGATGTCACCTACCACCGGACAAGCGATCTAGATCAGGATTCGGTACCGATCGGCCAGGCCGTCACCGGCACCGCGCTACACGTGCTCGACGACGGCCTGCGGCCGGTACCGACCGGCGTCCCGGGGGAGCTCTATCTCGCGGGCCCTCAGCTCGCTCGCGGGTATGTCGAACGCGCAGACCTGACGGCCGATCGATTCGTCGCGAACCCGCACGGCGCGAGTGGCGAGCGGATGTATCGCACCGGTGACTTGGTGCGCTGGCGCGGAACGGGTTCCGAGCGCACGCTCGAATACATCGGTCGAACCGACTTCCAGGTCAAGCTGCGCGGACTCCGTATCGAGCTCGGCGAAATCGAAGCGGTTCTTCTGCAGGATGATTCGATTTCCCAGGTTGTTGCGACGGTTCGGACCGTTGCCGGCGGCGATGCTCTCGTCGCTTACCTCGTGCCGGTCGCCGGCGCAGTCGTCGACCACGACTCTCTTGCTTCCGCGGCTTCGCGCAATTTGCCTGACTACATGGTTCCCGACCTGTTCGTCGAATTGGACGAGTTTCCGCTGAACTCGAGCGGAAAGCTCGATCGAAAGGCACTGCCCGAGCCTGATTTCGAACGCTCGAAGGTACAGTATCGAGCCCCGGAAACCGACACGGAAATCGCACTCGTGCAGATATTCGGCGAGCTCCTCGACGTCGGTGAGATCGGTATCGACGACAGCTTCTTCTCGCTCGGCGGCAACTCCTTGAGTGCTACGAGGCTGGTCACCCGGGTCAATTCACACTTCGGAGTGGACGTCGAGGTGCGGGCGTTCTTCGACGCCCCCGACATCGCTCGGTTCGCTGTGATCGTCGATCAGGCAAACCAATTCGGATCGACCCGCGTCCCTCTGGTGGCAGGCGAGCGACCGGAGTCGGTTCCGTTGTCGTCGGCTCAGCAGCGCATGTGGTTCCTCAACCGTCTCGAGCCCGAGTCCGCGGTCAACAACATCCCGATCGTGTTGCGGCTCAGTGGTGATCTCGATGTATCAGCTCTCGACGCGGCAATTTCCGACGTCGTGGAAAGACACGAAGTTCTGCGCACGGTGTACCCCGACGTGGAAGGTACCGGAGTGCAGAAAGTGTTGACCGCTGCGCAGACGCAGCGCGATCTCGAGGTGCGCTCCATCGAGGAAGACGCGCTGTACGGCCGCGTCGTCGAGGTGGTCGCCGCGGGATTCGATGTCACCAGTGAGGTCCCGTTCCGTGCCGAACTTCTCCACGTCTCCGCGCGCGAATTTGTCCTCGTCGTCGTAGTTCATCACATTGCCGGCGACGGCTTCTCGATGGGGCCGCTGACGCGGGACCTGGTTACTGCGTACGCAACTCGGACACGTGGCGAGAAGCCGATGTGGGAACCGCTTGCGGTCCAGTACGCGGACTTCGCTATCTGGCAGCGCGAACTCCTGGGAGCGGAGAACGATCCTTCCTCACTTCAGAATCGACAGCTCGCCTACTGGCGGAGCGCGCTCGACGGAGTGCCTGAAGAGCTCGCGCTGCCGGCCGATCGTCAGCGGCCGCAGTCGGCGAGCGGCGCGGGGTCGAACGTCGATTTCCGTATCGACGCCGAACTGCATGAGGGACTGGTTCGGATTGCTCGCGATTGCGGGACAACTCTCTTCATGGTCGTGCACAGCGCATTGGCTGTGTTGCTGTCCCGATTGAGTGCCACCGACGACATCGCCATCGGCACTCCCGTGGCGGGCCGCGGCGAGCAGGTGCTCGACGATCTCGTCGGCATGTTCGTGAACACGCTCGTTCTTCGCACCGAGGTCAAATCGACCGAATCGTTCGTCGACTTGCTTGCGCGGGTTCGCGAAACGGACTTGGCGGCTTTTGCACACTCGGATGTGCCTTTCGAGCGTCTCGTCGAGGAACTCGACCCGTCGCGAAGCCAGGCCAGGCATCCGCTCTTCCAGGTCATCCTGGCGTTCCAGAATCTTGATGCCGTGTCACTCGATCTCGGTGAACTGACGGTAGCTGCAGTCGATTTCGACGCCGAGGTGGCAAAATTTGACCTGCAGTTGACCATGTCGGAGACATTCGAGTCCGATGGCCGGGCCGCCGGTCTGGCGGCGGCGTTCACCTACGCCACCGATCTGTTCGACAAGGCGACCGTCAGTGGCTTCGCTGATACTTTTGTCGCAATCCTGCGGTCTGTGGCCCTCCGTCCTGACGTGATCGTCGGAGACGTGGACATCGTCGGCAGCGAACTCGCGACTATTGTCGAGGACTCCGCAGGTGAGGTCCACGAGGTGACGGCGAATACCGTCGTCGATTTGTTCGAAGAGATGGTTTCGCGCTCGCCGCACTCGATCGCAGTCGAGGACGCCGATCGAAGCCTCACCTATTCAGAGTTCGATGCCGAGTCGAACAGGCTCGCGCGTGCATTGATCGCTGTTGGTGTGGGGCCCGAGACTTCGGTTGCGCTGGCCCTTCGACGTTCGACCAGTCTCGTCATCGGTGTGTGGGCGATTCTGAAGACGGGGGCGGCCTATGTCCCGCTGGACCCGGAGCAGCCGATCGAGCGAATCCGGGACATAGTCTCGACTTCTGCTCCGATTGCCGTGTTGAGCGCGAATTCCGAGATCATGGACCTCGGAATCGATGTGCCGAACATTCGTGTCGACGAGGACGACTTCACGCGGTTCTCCGCAGAGAAGATCGAGGATCACGAAAGGACGCGTCCACTTCACCCGGACAACATCGGATACGTTATCTTCACCTCCGGCTCCACGGGCAAGCCCAAAGGTGTTGCAATATCCTATGCTTCGGCGGTCAGTCAGGTTGCGTGGTTGATCGGGAAGTACGCCGTCGACGAGTCCGATGCCGTTCTGTTCAAGTCGCCGGTCACCTTCGACGTATCGGTCTGGGAGATTCTGGCCCCGTTGGCCGCGGGCGCGAAGATGGTAGTCGCCGATCCTGACGGACACCGCGACCCTGCATATCTCACCGAGATCATCGAAGAACACTCGGTCACGATGGTGTCGTTCGTCCCCTCGGTGCTCGACGTCTTCGTCGGCGCGCTCACGGCCGGCCGCTGCCCGTCGTTGCGCACCGTCTTCGCGGCTGGTGAAGCACTTCCTGTGCACACTATCGCCGCAGTGCGGAAGGCTCTTCCCGCGGCACAGCTCCACAATCTGTACGGACCAACCGAGTTCACCGTTCACTCGACGGCGTTCGAGGTCGACGCGAGCGTCACCAACCGGGTATTGATCGGAACGCCTGTCTGGAACAGCGTCGCCCTGGTTTTGGACGATCGTCTGCGACCCGTGCCGACGGGTGTGACAGGAGAGCTCTATCTTTCGGGAGTTCAGGTGGCCCGCGGCTATATGAGGCGTGTGGACCTGACCGCAGAAAGATTCGTCGCCGACCCGTACGGCACGCCTGGCACCCGGATGTACCGCACCGGCGACGTCGTTCGTTGGTCCAAGTCCGGTGGTGGGATCGAATACATCGGTCGCAGCGATTTCCAGGTCAAGCTGCGCGGACTCCGCATCGAACTCGGGGAGATCGAGACGGTGTTGCGAGGCCACGATTCCGTGGGTCAGGCCGTCGTGCTGGTCATGCAGGACCGCCTGGTGGCGTATGTGACCGCAGCGCATGGCGCATCGCCCGCCGAGCCCGAGCTTGTGGCGCTTGCCGCTGCAGCCCTCCCCGCGTACATGGTTCCGGCGGCAATCATCGTTCTTGACGCGATACCGCTGAGCTTTACCGGAAAGCTTGACCGAAAAGCACTCCCGGAACCGGTGTTCTCCGTTCGTGAGTTCCGTGCTCCCGTCACACCCGGCGAAGTTCTGGTTGCCGGCATCTTCGCGGATCTTCTCGATGTTCCACAGGTCGGCCAGGACGATGATTTCTTCGCTCTTGGTGGAAACTCCCTGGTCGCTACACAGGTCGTCGCGCGGTTGAGCGCTGCGATCGGCAACCGAATTCCCGTGCGTGCGCTCTTCGACGCGTCCAGCGTGTCGGCATTGGCTGCCCTGGTGGACACCTCGGGCGACGACACCGCGCGCGATGCGCTCATCCGGCAGGAGCGACCGGACCTCGTTCCGCTGTCGATGGCCCAGCAGCGGATGTGGTTCCTGAACCGTTTCGATCCGGCATCCGGTGTGAACAACATTCCCGCCGCTATCCGACTGAGCGGACCGCTCGACGTGCGAGCACTCGAGACGGCAATCGAGGACGTCGTGCGTCGCCACGAGATTCTTCGCACCGTCTACCCTGATGTGGACGGCACCGGCCGTCAATCGATTCTCGCCGAATCCGAGATCGATATTGAACTGAATCCTGTTGCAGTTTATGGTGATTCGATCGAGAAGGTTGTCACTGACCTGGCGACCGAGGGCTTCGACGTGACCGCCCAGGTGCCATTCCGTGTCACATTGCTCGAACTTGGTGGCGAGGAATTCGTACTGGTTCTCGTGATGCATCACATCGCCTCCGACGGATACTCGTTGGGGCCGTTGACGCGTGACATCGTGATTGCATACGCAGCTCGCGTCGAAAATCAGGCTCCCGCGTGGCGACCGCTCGAGGTGCAGTATGCAGACTTCTCGATTTGGCAGCGCGCCACCCTCGGCGACGAAAACGACAGTGGTTCGGCCATCGCGCAGCAGATCGACTACTGGCGCCGCACTCTGTCCGGGCTGCCGGAACAGATTGAACTGCCGACCGATCGCCCGCGGCCCGCAGTGGCAGGCAATCGGGGTGCCTCCCATTCGTTCGACATCGATGTCGAGATGCATGAGGCGCTCAATCATGTTGCGCAAGAAAACAATGCAACGCTGTTCATGGTGTTCCACGCAGCGCTCGCAACTTTGCTCTATCGGGTGACCGGCTCGACGGACATCGTCGTCGGAACTCCCGTCGCTGGTCGCGGCGAGCAGGCATTGGACGATCTGATCGGCATGTTCGTCAACACGCTGGTGCTTCGGACCGAGATCGATCCGTCGACATCGTTGGCAGGGCTGCTGGAGGCTGTTCGTACCGTCGATCTGGACGCGTTCGACAATGCCGATGTCCCCTTCGAGCGTCTGGTCGAGGTTCTCGATCCCGTTCGTTCCCAGTCGCATCACCCACTTTTCCAGGTCATGCTCACATTCCAGAACCTGGCGCAGACCGAACTGCGTTTGTCAGGGCTCGAGATCTCCCCGGTCGACATCGACATGTTGATGTCGAAGTTCGATCTGCAACTCACCTTGGTGGAGAACCTGAGCGAAACAGGTGCTCCCGCCGGCATGTCCGCCGTATTCACTTACGCCACAGATCTCTTCGACGAGGGTTCGGTTGTGGTGTTGGGTGAGCGTTTGGTGCGTGTGTTGGGTGGGTTTGTGTCGGGTGTGGGTGTGG